>JAYUUX010000569.1:0-5085 GCA_043754645.1 Verrucomicrobiales bacterium
TCTAAGCGCGCGCTCGGCTGGTAACGGTCGCGGGACTTGTAGACCTGGATGAACACCGCCTGGGCAATATCTTCGGCCTCATCGGCGTCGCGCAGGGTCCGGTAGACCAGTCCCATGACCGGTTGCTTGAACTTCTCGACCAACGATTCGAACGCGTCCATCTCCCCGTGTTTGACACGGAGCATGAGCTGCGAATCCGGATCGGTTTCGAAGGACATCGATGGCGCACAGTAGTGAAAACCGCCGATGCGACAAGGTTGCGGGGAATCTCTCGCGGCGGTGACGCCGACGGGCAGTCGGTTCTTGGGCCGGATGTCAGATCACCCGATCCACCAGCGCTTCGCCACGGACGAAGCGTTCCAGGTTCCTCAGGAAATGGCGGACCAGCGTGTTGACCTCGCCCGTGTGGCCGCCCGCGACGTGCGGGGTGACGAAGCAGTTCGGCTCGGACCAGAGCGGATGCGAATCCGGCAATGGCTCCGGGTCCGTGACGTCGAGCCAGGCGGCGCCGACGCGCCCCGATCGCAACCCTTCGACCAACGCGTCCTGGTCCACCGTGGCGCCCCGCCCGATGTTGTAGAAGACGGCGCCGTGTTTTAACGAAGCGAACCGGGCCCGATCGAAGAACCCGCGCGTCTCCGGGCTTTCCGGAAGGATGTTTACGACGTGGTCGGCTTCGGCCAACGCGGCGGGGAGTCCGGTTTCCGTCACTACCGGCATGCCTTCGTCGCCCCGGGCCTTGCGGCGATGCGCGACCAGTTTCACGCCGAAGGGGCGGAGCAGTTCCGCCAAGCGTTTCGCGATCGCGCCGTAGCCGAGGAGCAAAACCGTCTCGTCCCGCAAGGTTCCACTGGCCGCGCGCAAGGCCTGCCATTCGGCGCTGCCGTTGGGCGTGCGGGTGCGGAGACCGAGCGGAAGTTTGCGGGCGTGTGCGAGCATGAAGCCCAGCGCATGCACCGCGCAGGCCTCGTCGTAGACGCCCGAACTGTTCGACACCGCGATCCGACGACCCGTCGCCAGCGCCCGGAACGCCGGAGTGTCGTAACGGGTGATCCCGGCCGAGCTGACATGGACCCAACGCAGCCGCGGGGCTTCGGTGATCGACTGCACATCGGGCTGGCCGAACGCGACGTCGACCGTGGTGAACCGCGGGTCGCGTTCCGCCTTGGCGAGGACCGACGAAACCGGCCTGGCCGGCAGGACGAGCTCATGCCCGCCGGTTCCGCGACGGAGCAGTTCGAGGGTTTCCGCCGGCATGGCGATGTCGACGTAGATGCGGAGCGGTTCCATTCCGCGAGCCTAGCCGGCAGTGATGACGCGAGCCAAGGGCCGGGATTCTGCGGCGGATTTGTCCAGCCCGACGGCGGCGTCCCAGCGCAGGATATCGCCGCACCCCGCGATGGGAGTTCCGCCTTCCCGTTTCATTGGTGAGCCGTTAGACCAGCCGTCTCATGGACTGGCTCTGGCACAACGGCAATTTTCTCGGGATCGAGTGGCACGCGTGGAAGATCGTGGGCTGGGCGGGCAATCTCGTGTTCTCTTCGAGGTTCATCCTCCAGTGGTATGCCACCGAGAAACAAAAGCAGGTGACCGTCCCGGCGGCGTTCTGGTGGCTCAGCCTGGTCGGTTCCCTCCTGCTGCTGGCCTACGCGGTCTTCTGGGAAAAGAGCTCCGTGTTCATCTTCGCCTACGCCTTCACGTGGATTCCCTACATCCGGAACCTCATGATCCACCGCCGCCATGACGAATCCCAAAAGACCTGCGCCTCCTGCGGCCACCGGTCTCATCCCGCCGCGAAATACTGTTCGGACTGCGGAGCACCGGTTCCCGCGTCCGCCGCACGTTGAGGCGGATCAGCGTTTCGGGGCCGCGGCGGATCCGGGGGCGGGCAGGGTTCCCTTATACTTCTCGAGGATCGGGGCGAAGTCCGGGCTGGTCTTGGCGAAGATGCTGAGATTGCCGACGATCGAATCGATGCGCGGCTTGTATCCCTGGGCGAAGACCTCCTCCGCCTGCGCCACCTGTGCCTGCTTGGCTTTCAAGCTTTCGCCGAGGTCTTTGGCCTGGCGGTAGAGGACGAGGTTCTCGCTCACCGAAGCGATGAGGAACACGACCAGCATTCCATTGATCAAGGTTCCCAACGTCCCGGAGTCGCGGGACTCGCCGGCGCGCGAGGTCTGGGTGTCGGAGGAGAGGGAAACGGGTTGGCTCATGGCGTCTTAGCGGCGGGGTTGATTGGCGGCGGCTGCCGGTATGTTGGTGATGCCGGCGGCACGGAGTGCCTGGAGAACCTGCGGGTTCTTCTTGGAGTATTCCACCGCTTCGCTCAGGAGCCTTTCGGTGGCGGCCATCTTCCCCTGGAGTTCGGCGATCTTCACGTTGGCCCGCTTGTTTCCGTCCATCGCATTCGAGGTCTGGAGGCAAAGGTAGGCGGTGACGAGAGCGCTTATGATCGCGAGTCCCAGGAGGACAAATCCCAAAAAGTTTCGTTGCATACTCTGAGAACAGGCTAGGAGCGCCGTGGGAGCCTTTCAACCCCGGATTTCCCGTCATCCGGAAGCCGGGCCCTGCCTTGCGTCCGCCCCAGCCATCGGCCGCGGGCGGACCTACTTGAGCGTGGACAGATACTCGACGACGTCCCGGAGGTCGCGGCGGCCGATGACTTCGGCCAAGCCTTCCGGCATGCCCGACAGGCCGCGCTCGCGTTCCTTCACGTCGGCCTTCTTCAGTTTCAACAGGCCGTCTTCCGGGGAATTGATCTCCAGCTCCGTGTCCGTCTCCTTCTTGAGGATGCCCGCGTAGACCTGCCCGTTCTTCAGGGTGATGATCACGGTCTCAAAGCCCTGCGCGATGTGCTTGTTCGGATAGGCGATCGATTCGAGCAGGTATTGCCGGGTTTGCGTCGAGGCGATCTTTCCGAGCTCGGGGCCGACCTCGCCACCCTCGCCGTTCACCTTGTGGCAGCGCAGGCAGGAGGCCTCCGCCTTCTCCCAGAAGACCTTCTTGCCTTCGGCCACATTGCCACCGGCCATCGCCCAGCCGTATTTGGCCGACGGGCCCGCGGCGGACAATCCGTCCTCATGCTTCTTCAGCAGACCGGCCACCTTGGCGGACTTTCTTTTGCCGGCCGCTTCAACGAGGTCCAGGGCGAGTTCCGGTTGCAACTGGCCGGCCGCGAGTTTCTCCAGCCATTGGGCCAGGATCTCGTCGGCCCTGCCTTCGGGAAGATTGCCGAGCGCGGTCAACGCGTTCTGCCGCTCGCCTACGGAGCCCTTGTCGAGGATGGCCAAGAGCGCCGTAGTGGCGTCGCCCTTGCCGCTGGCGGCGGCGAGCGTCGTGGCGGCTTTGCGGACGGCCTCGTTGGCGTCCGTGGCACCGAGCTCGATGGCTTCACCGGCCTTGGAGTCGCCGATGGCGGAGAGCGCCTTCAATGCGGCCACGCGGGCCTGCGGTTCGCCGCCGGGCGTGGTGGCCAACGAGAAGAGCGCGGGACCGGCTTCCTTGATCTTGTGGGCTTCGGCGGCCTGGGCGGCGGCGATCTGGACTTGGGCCGGTCCGCTCTTGAGGAGGTCGTTGATCACGGGCCGGATGGCATCGGCGGCGGCGGAACCATCGCGCTCGCGGATGGGGCGCCAGAGGCCGGTGACGGCGTCGCGGCCGGAGGGCTTGTTCCAATTCGCGATGTGCTGGAGGGCTTCGACGCGGACGGTGTCGATGGCGGCGTCGGCCATGGCGTAGCGCACGACGGCCTTGGCGTTGTCGGCGGAACCGCCGCGCAGGTTGGCGGCGAGCGAACGGCGCGCGAGCGGTTTGGCTTCCTTCGCGTCGAGCAGCTTGGCCAACGCGGGCAAAGCGCCGGTGATCTGCTCGTCGTTGATGGCGCGCGCGGCTTCGGTCACGAGCCTGGGTTCGCGATCGGTGAGGAACTGGCTGATCTCGGCATGGCCTTGGCGGCGCATGGCCACGAGCGCGACGGTGCGGACGGCGACGGATTCGTCCTTGCCGATCTGTGAAAGCGTCTTCGCGTCGCCGGCCATTCCGATGAGGGCGTTGACGGCGGCGTGCCGCAGATAGGCGTCCTTGTCTCCGGCGGCGCGGACCATTTCGAGAACGGCCGGCAGCGCCTTTTTGTTGGCGATCTTGCCCAAGGCGATGGCGGCGAAGAACTGGGCGCGGGGTGCGTCGATGTCCTTCACGGCCGCGATGAGCGCGTCGGTCGCCTTGGCGAACTTCGCTTCGCCTAGAACCTTGGCCGCCTGTGCGCGGACTTCGAGATCCTTGTCCTTGAGCAACGCGACGAGCGGAGCCACGGCGGCGTTGTCCTTACGCGCCAACATCCCCAGTCCCCAGATCGCGTGCAGGCGGGGCAGGGTCTTGTCGCCGTTCAACGCGGCGGTGAGTTCCTTTTTCGCCTTCTTGTCGACGAGCGAGAACTGCGCCTCCTGACGGACGCGCTGGTCCGCGTGGCCGATCAGCTTCACCAGCTCGGAGGCGGAACGGTTGTCCATGCCTTCGGCGATGAGGGTCTTGGTCTGCGTGACCAGCGTGATGTCGGTGTAGTTCGTCTCGGTGAACTTGTAGATGCGGCCCTTGCCATTCTTGTTCCAGCCACGGACCCAGTCGCTCGCGTAGAGGGCGCCGTCGTTGCCCATCTCGACGTCGGTCACGTGGAAGCCGGTGACGAGCTCCTCGCGTTTCGTGACCTCGAAGGACGCGCCCTTGGGCTTCATCTGGATCATGTGGATGACGCTGCCGGGGCTGCCGCGGAAGTCGGCGAGGAAGAACGTTCCTATGTAGGATTCCGGCAGGCCCACGCCGCTGTAATGCGTGAGGCCGGAGGGACCCGCGCCGATGTTGGCCAACGGAGGCAGATGCCACAGGCCGGTGGACTCGGGACGGCAAAGCTTTTCGTCGTTCCACGGGCCGCGGCTGTTGGGCTTCTCGATGAACTGCCAGCCTACGTGCCATCCGCTGTCGCCGCCTTCGACGCAGTAGACCCAGCGCGCGGGATCGCCGCCGTCGGAAGTATTGTCGCCGGTGAAGAGGTTGCCGAAATCGTCGAAGGCCAGTTCCTGCGGATTGCGC
>JAYUUX010000570.1:0-9676 GCA_043754645.1 Verrucomicrobiales bacterium
AGTCGGCGCGTTCGGCGGCGCGGGCGTCGGCAAGACCGTCGTCATCATGGAATTGATTAACAACATCGCGAAGCTGCACGGCGGCATCTCGATGTTCGCGGGCGTCGGTGAACGCACCCGCGAAGGCAACGACCTTTACTACGAAATGGCCGAGGCCGACGTCATCAAGTGCGAGAAGGACGAGAAGGGCCACTTGAAGCGCGGCGAGAACGGCCTGCCCATCCTGAAGCCCGGCTCCCGCATCGGCCTGGTGTATGGCCAGATGAACGAACCGCCCGGCGCGCGTCTACGTGTGGCGCTCTCCGCGCTCGCCGTGACCGAGTATTTCCGCGACGAGAAGAACCAGGACGTGCTCCTCTTCGTCGACAACATCTTCCGTTTCTCGCAGGCCGGTTCTGAAGTGTCCGCGCTCCTCGGCCGCACACCGTCGGCCGTCGGTTACCAGCCCACGCTGGCCGCGGAAATGGGCAACCTCCAGGAACGCATCACGTCGACCAAGAAGGGTTCCATCACCTCCTTCCAGGCCGTCTACGTTCCCGCGGACGACCTCACCGACCCTGCGCCCGCAACGACCTTCGCGCACTTGGATGCGACCATCGTTCTGGAGCGTTCCATCGCCGAGTTGGGAATCTTCCCGGCCGTCGATCCTCTCGCCTCCAACTCCCGCGCCTTGGCGCCCGAGTTCGTCGGTGAAGAGCATTACGCCGTCGCCCGTGGTGTGCAGAAGGTGCTCCAGCGCTACAAGGACCTTCAGGACATCATCGCGATTCTCGGCATGGACGAGCTTTCGCCCGAGGACAAGACCACCGTCTTCCGCGCCCGCAAGATCCAGAAGTTCCTCAGCCAGCCGTTCACGGTCGCCGAACAGTTCACCGGACGTCCCGGCAAGCAGGTCCCCGTCGCGGAGACCGTCCGGAGCTTCAAGGAAATCCTCGAAGGCAAGTTCGACGATGTCGCCGAAGCCAACTTCTACATGAAGGGCGGAATCGACGAGATCCGGGAGTAATCACGGAATACGAAATACGAAGGACAAGCTCCTGCTGGCCCGCACGTAAGTCGTAAACCTGAAATCGGAAACCAAATGGCCACGCTGAAACTCGAAATCGTCACTCCGGAAGCGAAGATCTATTCCGAAGACGTCGACATGGTCACGCTCCCCGGCGTCGAGGGCGAAATGGGCATCTACCCGATGCACATCGCGCTCATGACCCAGGTCACCTCCGGCGAAATCGTCGCCCGCAAGGGCGGCCAGGACTACTATCTCGCGGTCGGCGAAGGCTTCGTTGAGATCACAGGTGACCGCGTCGCCGTGCTGACCGACATGGCCATCAAGGCCGACGACATCGACGAGCAGAAGGCGGAAGAAGCCCGCAAGCGCGCCGAAGCCCGTCTGTCCGAGAAGCTGTCCGAGGAAGAAACCGCGACGGTCCAGGCCGCTCTGCTCAACTCGCTCACGCAGCTCAACGTGAAGCGCCGCCGCCGCAGCTAAGCGGACTCGCTTCCAAACCAATTCACGAAAGGGACGCCCATCGGCGTCCCTTTTGCTTTTGGAATGCGGCGACCGTCATGCCGAAAACCGCAGTGCTCTCACGCAAAGGATGCGGAGCGTTTTTGAGCCCTCCAATGGGCTTGCCGAATTCACCCGCAGGATGAAGCGGATGTTGGCAGTGAAGCGGGTTCGTTTGTGCCCGTTGCCTTCTTCGCGTGAGGTTCGGCTGCGGTTTCAAGGGTCACTGTTCGATCACGGCTTCTTCGCCTGCGGTTCCAGTGGCTTGGTGGTCGGGACGGGCGGGCGGATCAATTTCGATGGGCCGAATCCGGGCGGGAAGGGAGACCCCATTGCCAGCGTCTCCCCATGGTTGACAAGGATCCGGATGATCTCCTCGAGGGCCTTGGCATCGCGGCCCGCGCTCATGCCGAAGTCGGCGGGTTTCATGTGGCGGTTGTTCCGGATAGTGAGATCGCCGCCGCGTTCCAGAAGCAGCGTGAGGATTTCGGGCGAGGCCATCGCCACGGCTTCATGCACGGCGGTGTTGCCCAACGTGCCGACGGCGTTGACCTGTGCCCCGTGGTTCACGAGCCAACGGACCATTCCGACGTGCTTCCTGTAGGCGGCGATCTGGAGAGGATGCCCGCCGTCAGGCCGGGACTCGCGGGCGTTCACGTCGGCTCCGTTGGCCAGAAGCGCGATGGCGACATTCGTGCGGCCGAAGGCGGCCGCCACGTGCATGGGTTGGAGCCCGGCGGCATTGGTGGCGGTGACGAGCGTGCGTTTATTCCGGAGAATGGCCTCGACCTTCAACGCGTCGCCATCGGCCGCCGCGGACCAGATGTCCTCGCGGCTGCCTGCTCCGGCGAGTTGGTCGTAGGCGTCGAAACCCGCGCGGGCCGCGACGGCGGGAAAGTTCGCGTAGTCCGGCCCCGCCGTGACCGTGGGAACGCCGGCCTTGGCGAGAAGGGCGATGACGTTGGTCCTTTCGAGAAGCACGGCCGCTTTCATCCAGTCGGCGGCACTGCGATCCGATGCAGTGCCGGGGGACAGGCCGGCTTGCAGCTTGGCCGCGTCGTCAAGAAGAACGGCGCAAAGCTGAGGGTCCGCGTCGCGCCATTTCCGGGCTTCGGCCACGTAGCGGGCTGCGACCTCCAGGATCGGGCGCGATTCGGGCGTGGTGAAGATCTCTTGGAGGAGCGTCGCGGCGCCGGATCCGTTGGGCGCGAAGAGAAGCGCGGGATCGACCTTCAGATACGCTTCCAATGTGGCGGCGTCGCGTTGCCGGACGGCGGACCAGATGGTCTTGCCGATTCCGGGGACGAGGGGCGGTCCCTGCATCGAGTCGCGCCCGGTGCAAAGATGGAACAGCGCGGTTTCCCCGGACTTGTTGCGGAGGGTGACGGACGCGGCGGCTTCCAGAAGGACCTTTTCCATCGGGCCGTTCCCGGCGCGCGCCGCGAGATGGAGGGCCGTGTCGCCGTCCGCGTCCTGCGCGTCCTCGTCCACCCCGGCTTGGCGGATGGCTTTGGCCAGCGCGGCCAACGGGCCCACATCCACCCGGCCGGAGAAGAACCTTCTCTGCATCACGGCCACCTCCCGGGGAAGGGACGAAGGCATCTGCGGCGTATTGAATTCAATCTGCGCCTCGGCGAGCAGATGCAGCGCGGTGCGTCCGCGACGTGTGCGCGCCTTCGGATCCGCGCCGGCCCCAAGGAGGACGTGCGCGAGGTTGGTGGAACCTTTTTCCAACACCGCGAGCAACGGAGTGCGGCCCTCTGCGTCGCGGGCTTCGAGAGGGGCCTTGGCCGCGAGCAGGAGCGGCAACGGCTCGGTCTGGACCCATCCCAGTTTCTGCATCAGGTGCATGGGCGTCGCGCCGGCGAGGTTCGTGGCGGCGACATCCGCGCCGAGGGCGAGAAGGGTGGAGACGGGATTGTAGTGGAAACGTCGCGCATGGAATTCGGCGACGGCGGTGTGGAGAACCGTGTTGCCGGCCGGGTCGCGCAGGTTGGGGCCGACGCCGTTGGTCATCAGGAACCCGGGCATAAGCGGATTCGGCGACGCGAGCGCGGCCCAGAGCAGCGATTCGCCCCGCGCATTGCGGAGCGATCCGAGCGCGGTCGTCTTCGCGGCCTGTTCGAGCACTTCCATCGTGCCGCTTTCCGCCGCCTTGAACAGCAGGGACACCGCATCGGCTGGCGTGTGCGCGTGCTGCATTCCGTCTCCGAGCAACGTCTCCAGAGCCGGCAACTTCCTTTCCCGCGCCAGGCCCAGCGGCGTTTTCCCCGCGCGGTTCATGGCCAGAGGTTCAGCTCCGAGCGTCATCAGCCTCCGGCTCAGCGCTTCATTCGTCGCCATGACCGCGGCGTGTAAGGGTGTGTGTCCGCCGGTGAATCCACGGGCCGAAGCGCCCTTCGTCACGAGGAGTTCGACCGTCTCCGCCGAGCCCGCTTCGACCGCCGCTGTCAACGGAGTGCCGCCGTCGGCGCGCGGCGCTTCCAACGCCGCACCGGCCGCGATCAACTGCTGAGAGAGCTTCGTCCAGCCGCGCCCGGCCGCGAGGTGCAGGGCGGCTTCGCCCAGCCGGTTCGTCGCGCCAAGCCGTGTGGACTTCACCAACCTCATCGCGCCCGGTTCATCGCCGGCCGCGATGGTGGTGAGGAGATCCGCCGTCGCGCCCAAGCTTCGGAGGGTCGCGACCGCAGCCTGCTTTCCGGCGGCAAGCGCCGCCTGCAACGGCGTGACGCCGTTCCGATCCACCGCGTTCAGGTTCGCGCCTCTGCGGCCGAGGACGCGGGTGGCGTCGGTGCGGTCCAGCTTCGCAGCGTAGTGGAGGAGCGTTTCGCCGAGGCGGTTCGTGATGTCGGTCCGGACACAGTTAGTGAGGAGCGAATCGACGAGTTCCGGGGCGTCGATGATCTTCTGATTAAGCACCGTCAGCCCCTCGCCGGTGAACGTGTCGAGTGGGCCTCCGGTAAAGAACGACGAGGACGACAGCGGATTGGCCCCGGCTGCGAGGAGATGGGCGGTGCAGTCGAGCGCCGCCTGCCGCCAGGCTCCGTGCTCGTTCGGCCGGATTGTCAGCATCAGAAGCGAAAGAGGTTTTTGCGCGTTGTTTCCCCGGGTGAAGGCTTCCGGATTGGCCTGCCTGGAAAGGAGCAGTGCGACCATCTCCGCGTGCCGTTCGCGGACCGCAACTTCGAGCGGCATCGTCCCGGTCGGATGTCCCATCAGCAGCCGCGTGTCTGCCGGCCAGCGGCGGGTCGGCGTTCCGCCCCCTGTGACGGAGAAGCCCTGGTCGATGAGCCAGCCGGCGAGGTTCGTCAGGTTGCACGAGACGGCCGCCAGCAGGGCCTCGTCCGGGAACAGCGCGCGGCGTTGCGAGACTGGAACGTCGCGGAGCACGAGTTCGAGCGCGAGCGGCCGGTCGTTCAGGAATGTTTCGGCCCACGCCTGTTCCAGCGCCGGTTTCGCCGTCCAGAGACCGGGGAAGAACATCGGCGCCTTCTGCCTGATCCGCGCGACGAGCCGCAGGGCCTTGTCCTGGAGCGCGGCGGCCTGGGACGCGTTGTATGGGCCCCCGAGATTCGGCGCGCGTCCGGGAGTGGTGCCGAGCAGATGCCAAAGGCGCAGCAGCACGCGTTCGTCGCCCAGTGAGGTGGCCGCGTTGAAGAGCGCTTCAGGCGAGCCGTTTGTCCCCGCGTGTCCCGAGGCCAGGAGCCATTGCGCGGCCGCCGTTTCTCCGGCGACAAGCGCGAACATCAGCGGCGTGTTGGTCTTGGCCGTCAACTCGTCGAGTGGGATGCCGGCGTCCTTCAACCGCGCGAGCAACGGGATGTTTCCCGCGTCGGCGGCGACGTGGGCCAGGGATCGTTTCGTGGAATCCTGGACCCTGAGATCCGCGCCCGCCTCGAGGAGGACGGCGCCCGCCGCATTCGCCTTCGCGCCGACGGCCAGCATCAATGGCGTGCGGCCTTGAGCATCGCGGGCATCGACCGATGCGCCCCTGGCCAACGCGGCGCGCAGAGCCGTCGCGTCGTTCTGCAACGTGGCGGTGAAGACATCAACGGGCACGGAGACCTCGCGAAGAAACCTGGCGGCGTTGGTCAGGCCGTGTTCGAAGGCGAGGCTCAGGGATAGCGCGCCGCGTTCCGAACGCAGGACGGACGACGGCTGGTTCGTGAGCAGGACTTCGGCGATGGACCAGTAGCCGTAGTCCACTGCCGACCGAAATGCCGGCTCGACCGTGCTGTTCGTGCCCACTGGATCGAGCCCGCCTTGCACGATCAGACCCGCCATCTCCATCGCAGCGGGCGTCTCGGTTCTTTGGTATCGGCGATTGGTCAGGTCCCTCAGGTGGGTCAGTGCGGCGGTTGCCGCGTGTCCAAAGTAGGTTCTGAGGGCGTTGGTTTTGTCGCGGTATTGAATCGGCAACGGACTGGCCCCGGCGGCGATCAGCAGGCGCGCCAGCGGGACGTTGGTCTGCTGGATGGCGAGACCGAGTGGTTGGATCCATATGCCACGTCGGGCAAGTGAGACTTCGTGTGTTCCCACAGAAGCGCCGTTCTTCAGGCACCACTCGGTGATCTTCAACGACGGCGTCGAAAGCGATTGGTAGAAGAGGCGGTGCTTCATCGCTTCCGCCTGTTTTGCATCCGGCATGGCTCCCAGCGAGGACACAAGCAACTCGACGTTGTCCTCCTTGAGAGCCTTCGTCGCCCACTCTGGCAGCGGATCCATGGCCCAGACTGAAACGTCGTTCGTCGTCGCCTTGAACCCCGGCGGCCACGTCGGCCACGTCACCTGGCCGGAAGCCGGGCGGCCCATCAGCATTAACATCACGCCGGCCACAACCAGCACAACGGAGCGGACGCGGGGTCGAAGCGGCGGGTAGCTGGGATTGGCCATGTGTTCCTTTCTTGGACCGGCACGGCCGCGAACGTTGCATGGGTTGCGCTGGCCGGAAGGGATCCGCGGAACGCTAAAGCCCGGAGTGTTCCCGGCCAGACAATTTCCCCGGAGGCGGCGCAACTCCGAGCTCCGGCAATAGGCAGATTTCCCTCCCCGCCTGCGCTGCGCCTTGGTTCTCTTGTCCGCAACCACCGCCGCCATGTCCGACGACCCGATCCAATCACGCCGTTTCGTCACCGCCGCCGAATCCATCACCGAGCAGACCACGTTCACGCTCAACGCCTGGCTCAGCCGTCCCGACATCGTGCCGTGCGGGGAACTTCTCATGGTCCGCGCGACGATGGCTCCGGGCGACAGCCATCCGTTCCACCACCATCCCACGCGCGAGGAGATCATCTACATCGTCAGCGGACAGGCCGAGCAATGGTGCGGACACGACAAGCGCGTATTGAAGCCCGGTGAGATGGTCCTGATTCCCAAGGGCGAAGTCCACGGCACCTACAATCCCTTCCGCGAACCCGTTGTCTTCCTCGCCATCCTTTCCCCTGCGAATGCCGCCGAGCCGTCGGTCGTCGATGTTTCGACGGAAGCACCGTGGAATACCCTCCGCCCGGCGACATGAGATTGAACTTCCAACCGAATGATTCCGCCGGAGCTGATGCAACGGCCCGTGTCGTTCTTCGGATTTGGAACTTCCTTCGGCCTTCGTGGATTCGTCATTCGACCTTGGCCCTGTTCGCCGCACTGCTCTCCGCTTCCGCCGCCGATCTCGTCCCGCTTCGCTACAACAATCCCGGCCTCGCCGTGGATCTCGGCGTCGGCCTCTGGTCCGCGCCCATTCCGTATGACGCCGACGGCGATGGCGACTTCGACCTGATCGTCGTCTGCCACGACAAACCCTACCAAGGCACCTACCTGTTCGAGAACGCATCCGGCGACACGGCGAAGAACAAGCTGCCCGTCTTCAAGGCCGCCCGGCGTCTCGGCAGAGGTGTGGAAAACGCCATGCCTTCCTACGCCGATGGCCGGCTCCGTGTGCTCACGCCGGGTTTCGAGCATCCGGACTTTCTCAAGATCGGCCTCGATGCCGCCGTAAAACTGCCGACGGCGTTCAGCGCGCGGACATCGGCGGAGAACACGACCAAGCTGCCCTTCAAACTTCGTGGCTCACAGTGGCGCTACGTCGACCTCGATGGCGACGGACTGCTCGACCTCGTCAACGGCGTCGGCGATTGGTCGGCCTACCGTTGGGACAACGCCTACGACGCGGCCGGCAACTGGACCAACGGCCCGCTTCACGGCTTCATCTATTGGCTGCGCAATACGAACTCCTCCGCGTCGCCTGCATACGCCAAGGCCGAGATGCTTCACACCACCGATGGCCGACCCATCGACGTCTTCGGAACGGTTTCTCCGAGCTTCGCCGACTTCGATGGCGACGGCGATCTCGACCTGTTGTGCGGCGAGTTCCTCGATGGCTTCACCTATTTCGAGAATGTCGGTTCGCGCACCCAGCCAAGGTTCGCTCCCGGCCGCCGCGTAAAGAAGGCCGACGGAAACCCCGCGGCGATGGATCTCTGCATGATCGTTCCCGTCGCCTTCGACTGGGACAGGGACGGCGACTTCGACCTCATCGTCGGCGATGAAGACGGCCGCGTCGCCTTTGTCGAAAACACGGGCAAGCTCGACGCCTCGCGCACGCCGGTCTTCGAGGCCCCGGTCTACTTCCACCAGGAAGCCGATCAGCTGAAGAGCGGCGCCCTCGCCACACCCGTGGCCTTCGATTGGGATGGCGACGGCGACCTCGACATCCTCAGCGGCAACACCGCCGGCTACGTCGAGTTTTTCGAGAACGTAGGCCGGGCGTCCCCGCCCGGCCAGAATACCACCTTGCCGGGCGAAGACGCCCGGCCTACGCCGCGATGGGCCGCTCCGAAACGTCTCCAAGCGGGCGGAAAAGTCTTCCGCATCATGGCCGGTCCGAACCGGTCCATCCAGGGACCGGCCGAAGCGAAGTGGGGCTACACCGCGTTCACCATCGCCGACTGGGATGGTGACGGCCTGCCCGACATTGTTCTCAATTCCATCCTCGGCGACGTGGTCTTGCTGAAGAACGTCGGCTCTCGGAAATTCCCGAGCCTCGCCGCCGCCCAACCGGTCGAGGTCGAATGGACCTCGCCGCAGCCGAAGCTGGAGTGGGGTTGGTGGAAGCCGAACGGAAGCGCCCTGCTCACCCAGTGGCGCACCACGCCGCTGGCGTATGACTTCAACCGCGACGGCCTCGTCGATCTGGCGATGCTGGACCACGAGGGGTTTCTCGTCCTGTTCGAGCGCGCCAAACAGAGCGGCAAGCTGATCCTGAAGCATCCCCAACGCGTCTTCCTCAACGAGCAGGGTGCACCGCTTCGGTTGGCCGCGAAGACCGCCGGTGGCAGCGGACGTCGCAAACTCGCGGTGACCGACTGGGATGGCGACGGGCGATTCGATCTCCTGTTGAACTCGTCGAATGCCAACTTTCTCCGCCAGGTCGATCGTCGCGACGGCAAGTGGGTCTTCCGCGACATGGGCGCGCTCAGTTCACGCAACATCGAGGGCCACGACGTCAGCCCCGGCACGGCCGACTTCGACGGGGATGGCGTGCCCGACTTTCTCGGCGGGGCCGAGGACGGTCGCTTCTATTTCTTGAATAACCCCCGCTCCAGGTGAGGCGGGATGGGGTCGCTCACTTGAAAAGCCGGGGCGCGAAGTCGGCGAGGTAGTCGCGCCACACCGGCCATGAGTGGGCGCCGTCGGTCTTCAGCCATTCGTGGCGAACGCCCTTTTCCTTCAGCGTTGCGATGAAGTCCTCGTTGCGCTGGAGGAGGAAGTCGTCCTTGCCGCAGGCGATCCAGAGCAACTTCAAGCGCTTGTTGGTCTGGGCGGAGTCGCCCAAGGCGGCTGAGACGGCGTCCTTGTTCGGAACGGCCGAGCTGAATCCCCCGACCCAGGCGAACTTGTCCGCGTGGTTCAGTCCGATGGTCAGCGATTGGCCGCCGCCCATGCTCAGGCCGACGATGGCGCGATCGGCGGCTTTGGGCTTCACGCGGTAGGAGGCTTCCACGAAGGGCATCACGTCCTGCATCAGGTCCTTCTCGAAGGCTTCGGTGTTGTTCTGGAAACCGGTCGAAGCGTGGCCGTCCATCATGACGACGACCATCGGGGTCATCTTTTTCTGGGCGATGAGGTTGTCGAAAATCCAGTGGGCTTTGCCGTGGGCAACCCAGGTTTGATTGT
>JAYUUX010000571.1:0-2446 GCA_043754645.1 Verrucomicrobiales bacterium
AGACACTCTCCAAGCAACTCGAAGGTTTTGAAGTGAGGAGACTCGACAGCGGATTTTTGAAACAGTCCGACTGCCTGTTCGGTGTCGCCGTTCTCCATCAACCGGCGGGCCTGTTCGTAATACTGAACGGCCGGCGAACGTCCGCGTTCGTCAAATGGTTCTTGAGCAGCAAATGGCATGACGCTCACGAAAGAAGTCGTTGTCGAAACACTCGGCGCCTGAGTTCAGCCAAAAAGGAACCCGGCCGCGATCGGCCCGTCAGTTGAACCCCGTCGCGTAGGGATTCTCCACCTTCTTGTCCAACGAACGCACGCGTGCCGCCAAGGTGCGGGCGAGGCCGAACATGAAAGGAGCCGCGAGGTCGGGCGCGCCCTTGACCAGGCGCTCGAAGGCTTCGGCCGAGATCTTGAGCAGGACCGAATCCGTGTTCGCCACCACGTCCGCGGAGCGCTTGCCCTTGTCGAAGAGCGACATCTCGCCGAAGGCGTCGCCGCCGCCCAACGTCGCGAGGATCTTCTCGCTACCGGTCTGGCCGATGCGGACGCGGACCTCGCCTTCGAGCACGAGATACATGGCGTCGCCCTCGTCGCCCTGGGTGACCACGTTGGTCCACTGCCGTGCGACCATGACTTCCATGAACGCGGCGAACTGCTCGAGCTGTTCGTCGGAGAACTCGGCGAGCGCCTTCACCCGGCGGAGCTTGCCCGGGGTCAGGCCGGTGTTTCCGAGCGTTCCCGTCTTCGTGCGGAAAAACATGGCCAACTCGGGAAGCCGGCCGGCCTTCTCCCACTTGTCGCCATCCGTCCGGTAGATCCACGTCTCCGCGGCGATGCGTTCGTCCTTCACCCAATTGACGAGGCTTGGCAGGTCAACCGGACCGTAGATCTGGTCGTCGACACCCAATATCTTGAAGCCCGGTCCGCTGTCGGGAGAGTCCATGCCGGTTTTGCTAACCAATTCCCCCGAGCGAGTTAAGCACAAAAGCTGGGAACCCTTGTCTTCTTCCCCGAACCGTCTCCTTGGAATCCTCAAAACCACTCCCTAGATTCCGACCATGCCGGAGACGACATCCAACGACGTTCCACGCCCAATCCGGGAACTGTTCGAAAAGGCCACCCTGGCCTACGAAAGGAACAACTTCGACTACGCCATCCAGATCCTGAACGGCGTCCTCGACCAGGAACCGGGCTTCTTCGAGGCCCGCCAGCTTCTGAGGGCGACGCAGCAGCAGAAACCCCAGGAGAAGACCGGACTGTTCCGGAAGCTGGTCGGCGGTGCGGGCAACGCCCCCGCCCTGGCCAAGGGCCAGCTCGCGCTCCGGGGCAATCCGAAGGAAGCCCTGTCCGCCGCCGAAAGCATCCGCAACTCCGACCCCGCCAACACCTCCGCGCACAAGCTTCTCGCCGAAGGCGCGATGGCCCTGGGCCTGACCAAAACCGCCGTCATGGCCCTCGAGACGGTGATCGCATCAGATCCCAACGACGCCAAGGTCGCCCGCAACCTCGCCGGGCTCTACTTTCAACAGGACCAGCTCGACAAGGCGGAGGAACTGTATCGAAACCTGCTGGCCCGGCGGCCGGACGACACCGACCTGCCCCAGACTTTGAAGAACCTCGCCGCCCGGCGGATGCTCGTGGAGAAGGGCTACGGAGCCGTCGAATCGGGAAACAGCAGCTACCGAGACCTCATCAAGGACAAGGAGGAGGCTCTGCACCTGGAACAGGCCAACCGCTCCACCAAGGACGACACCATCGCCGACCGGCTCATCGCCGAATACGAGATCCAGCTCAGGAACGAGCCGAACAACCGGCGCACCCTTCGGGCCGTCGCCGAACTGCACGCGCAGAAAAAGGAGTTCGACCGGGCCATCGAATACCTGCGAAGCGTCATCGCCGCCGAAGGCAATTCCGATCCCACGGTCGAGAAGGCCATCGCCGACATCGAGGCCAAACGCGTCGAACACGAGCTGTCGAAGCTCGATCCCGCCACGCCCAACTTCGCCGAACAAAAGGCCCAACTCGAAGCCCAGCGCGACGCCCAGGCCCTGGCCGAATGCAAGGGGCGCGCCGAACGGTTCCCGTCCGATCTCCAGATCCGTTTCGAGCTGGGGAGTCTCTATTTCAAGGCGGGCCGCTTCGCCGACGCCATCCAGGAACTCCAGCGCGCCCAGAACAATCCGCACCGCCGCACCGCCGCCATCAACATGCTCGGCCAGTGCTTCGCCTCGCGGAAAATGTGGGATCTCGCGGCCCGCACGTTCCAGAACGCGCTGAAGGAAAAGCCCACCTGGGACGAGGAGAAAAAGGAACTGCTCTACCATCTCGGATCCGCCCTCGAGAAACTCAACAAACCCGACGAGGCCATCGAACACTTCAAGAACATCTACGAGCAGGACATCGGCTACCGCGATGTCGCGGCGAAGGTGGACTCCTACTACGCGGCGCAG
>JAYUUX010000572.1:0-3976 GCA_043754645.1 Verrucomicrobiales bacterium
CGGGCCGCGGAGGTGAAAACAAACGCCAGCAATACCGTGGTGGCGGCCAATCAATTGGACGACACCACCAAGATCGGGATAGGCGACATGATCAGCTTCCGGATCATCGAGGACCGGGATCAGCCGCGGACGCTTTCGGTGACGGATTCGGGCGAATTGGACGTTCCCTATGTCGGGCGCGTCAAAGCAATCAACAAGACCTGCAAGCAGTTGTCAGGGGAGTTGAAGGGGCTTCTCGAGAAGGACTACTACCATGTGGCGACTCCGATGGTCGCGATCGACCGGGTCGGCGCAAGGAACCTGGAACAGGTCCTCGTGACGGGCGCGGTCGGACGGCCGGGGTATGTCGACATTGCGCCCGGCGACAAGGTTCCGATCAGCAAGGTGATCCAGAGCGCGGGCGGTTTGTCGGGGATGGCCAAGCGGGTGGTGAAGGTGACGCGGACCAAAGACGGAGCGACGCAGGTGATCAACGTGGACATGAGGGAAATCATGGAACGGGCCAAGGTCGATCAGGACATCCGGATCTTTCCGGGCGACCGCATTTTTGTTGAAGCCAGAATTTTTAATCCCCTATGAGCACTGGATACGGCAAGGGCTACGGCTACGGATATCGTTACGCCGATCAGGGCGGGATCTCGACCTCGGCGGTCGTGTCCCATCTGCATCCCTATTGGGTCGGCGTAAAACGTTTTTGGTGGTTGCCCGTCATACTGGCGGCGGTCGCCGCCGGCGGCATGTTCGCCTACGTCCAGAGGTTGCCTGCCCCTGATTTCATCTCCTACGCCGCGATGTCGATCTCGGTTCGGTCCGCGGCGGACAATGTCGCCATCGCCGTGTCCGAGGACATGGCGGCGACGCAGTCGGAGATCATGAACAGTCCGGACATGAGGCGCCGGACGGACAACCAAGTGCAGGCCACCTATCCTGGCGAGCCGATTTGCCCAGTCCGGGTGAAGGTTTTGGTTCAGCCGAGAAGCGGACTGTTCCAGTTGGAAGCCAGCGGGAACCAGCCCGGCTATGTGCAGAAATTCCTCGATACCTTCATGGATGAATTCGGGAAACTGCGGCTTGAGAGCCGGCAAACCAACGTCGACATCACCATCATCACGCTTCGGGACCAGCTGAGTGCGGACGATCGGGAGCTGAAGGAGAAGTCGCGGAAGCTGATCGATTTCCAGAAGAAATACAGCGTCGACCTCCTGCGGGAACGGGCCGTGAGTTCGGCCGGCATCTACGCCCGTCTTTCATCGAACGGCGAAGACTTGCGGCTTGAGCTGGAGTTGCTGAAGAAACTTTCCCTCGAGCAGCAGCTTGACCGCGAGGTCCGGATGGTTCGTCCCGGCAATGGACCGGGCCGCGCTCCGAAGCCGGCGGGCAAGTCCGGCGAATCCCAGGACGGCGCGACCGAGGACCCGCTTTCCGCGTCCAAGAACGACTCGCTGCAGAGCATCTATTCAACCCGTCAGGCCCTCGAGCTGCTGCGTTTCCAGCAGGGAGAATACTCCAGGGATCTAAAGCCAAAACATCCCAAGATGATCGACTTGGCCGAGCAGATTCTCCGCGCAGAGAAGACATTGGCCGTGTTGACCGCCCAAGCCGAGGACCAGATCGAAAGCCGCAAACGGCGCGTCGAACTGGAAGCGGCATTCTTGAAGGACCAGATCACGGCGGCGGAAAAAAGAGCGGAAGAGGCGGGTGTCCTGATTGCCGAGCACGATCAATTGAAGGCCGACGTCAACCGCCTGATACCGCGGATTGAAAAGCTCCAGGAACTGATCCGTAACACCGTCCTGAGGGATGCTTTGACGATCGAAAACCTGAACAAGGTCCGGGCGGCGTCCGAGGCTGTGCAGTATCCGATCAAGAAGATCCCGCGGTTGATCATCGCCGCGAGCGCCGGATTGGTCCTGGGACTCGCGATCGTTGGCTTTGTTGTCTTCCTGGATGATCGGGTCAAATCCCTGACCGCCTTGAAGGCGGCGTTCGAGGAACCGATCGTGGGCCAGGTCCCCGAGGTCCGGCCCAAGGTCGAGGGCCAGTTGATCGATTTGGTCGCGGAAGGGGACGAACGGCACAGCTTCGCCGAGTCGTTCCGGAACATCCGTTCCTCCCTCCTGTTCATGGAGGAGGAAAGCCAGCGGCCCAAGACGATCATCATCACCAGTTCCATCCCCGAAGAGGGCAAATCAAGTGTGTCGGCCAACCTGGCCAGGACCATGGCTTTTTCGGGGTCGAAAGTTCTTTTGGTCGACGGTGACCAACGCCGCTGCTCCCTCAATGAAAAGCTGAAGATGCCGATGGAGCCCGGCTTCAGCGATGTCCTCACCAAGAAGATGAAGCTCGAGGAGGCCGTCCTGCAGACCGAGGTCCCCAACCTTTGGTTCCTGCCCCGTGGCACGGCGATCAAGAACCCGGGCGAATTGTTCATCGGGTCCCCCGCCAACGATTTCCTCCGGGACGTCTACGACAAGTATGACTTCATCCTGATTGATACGCCGCCCGTGCTGGCTGCGGACGACACGACGAGCCTGGCGCCCAAAGTCGACGGAGTGCTGTTCGTTCTTCGTGGTGAGTTCACGTCGGCCCGTCTGGCCCGACAGTCGCTCGAGTTGCTCTACAACCGCCACACGCGGGTCCTCGGTTTGGTCTACAACCGCGCGAATCTGTTCCTCCCCGAGTATTCCTACTACAAATACGCCTCCTACTATCAGACCCCGGTCGCCGATGCAGCGAAGGCGGCGAAGACGGCCAAACCGTCAAAACCGGACGTCAAACCGGCCGAGAAAGCCTGATGGGAGTCCGGGTCCGGGCAGGTTGCGCGGACGGCGGCCGTCGGCGGGGGGGGGCGGCGCAAGGCCGGGTATCCGGTTTACGGTCCTTTCATTTCCTGACGCAGGAGCCGTTGGTTTCGAGTCCTGCCGAGGGGCTTTGTAGCGGACAGCGAGGTGTGATCGGGACGAACGACTATCTTCCAGCCAACTGCCGTCCGATCGGTAAGTCAGGAAGCCGTCCGTGATCTGTTTTAGATGGATGCAGGCGCCACTTGCGTTCCGCGGCGCCCACGACATCGAAACGGCTACAGGGCCGGGGTCTGGGAGGCTTTGACTAGGCTGGCGTTCAGGAGCGCACGTTCCTCGGGAAGGATCGACGGATCGTCGGCCAGGGTCATGTAGCGCCGGGCTTCCTGGATTCGGCCAGCCTCCACGAGGGCGGAGGCGTAGTAGACGGCGACGCCCGGTTTGCTGCGGACGGATTCGGGAATGCGCCCGAAAACGAGGAGGGCTTCGGGAACTTTTCCGCTCTTTTGCAGGGCGAAAGCGTGCGTCGACGTCACCAGCGGATCGTTTGGCCGCGTCGCGATCGCTTCGGCGGCCAGCTTTGCGGCGAAGGCGACATTCGTATTCAGCAGGAGGGAGAAAGCCGCGACGTTGTTCTTGGCGAACCAGTCGTCCGGCGCCGCCCGGAGCAGGCGCTCGGAGATCTCCAGCATTTGCGGCGTCTGCTTCATCTTGTAGTGGACGTCAAAGAGGATCAGTTGGGCCCAACGGCTGTCTGAGGGAGCTTCCGCGGCGGCGCGCAGCACCTCCATCGATTCCTCCTTCCATCCCATCTCGACCGCCATTTGCCAGACCTCGCGCCGGGTCTTGGGGTTGTTGAGCCCGATATCCCGCGCCTTGATCCAGGCGGCCTTGGCCATGGCTTCCTGTTTCAGTGATCGATGAAGCCGCGCCAACCACATCAGCCTTGAGTGGTCGTTCGCACCCCAGGAATCGCCCTCCAGCCAGCGGATGCAGCCTTTCGCGTCCTTGGACAGGAGGAAGCTCTGGATACGGGCGTTCTGGACCGCGGGATGCGAGGTGACGTTCGTTCCCAGCGAAGCAAGCCAGACGTTCGCGCCCGCGCCATTGCCGGTGCCCATCATCCAGGTCGCCACTGTCAAAGTGCTCTGCAGGTTGGAGACCGCGCGGCGTTG
>JAYUUX010000573.1:0-5281 GCA_043754645.1 Verrucomicrobiales bacterium
GGCCGGATCATGTTCTCGGACGGCGGATTCACTGGGCGTCAGTTGTCCCTCACCTATGGAGCGGGCGGCGCCGTGACCCGAGACTTCGGACACGTATTCAACTTCGTGCCGCAGGCCCGCCAGGCTCAGATCGGCCACTGGGTGAACGTCGAGATGACCTCGGCGATTCTGTCCTCAAGGGTCGCCGCGGGGATAGAGACGGTCTCCTTCTGGGCCGACAAGAACAGCCGCTCCCAAACCGTTACCGCGACCCTCTACGGCGGTATCCGCTACGCCACCACGACCGGAACGCTGGAAGGAGTCGGCGACAACGACCGCACCGCGTTTCAGTATCTGTTCCGCTCCTTTGGCAATCCGACCTACTCCGCCGGCACGATCCCACGGCCCTATTTCTGGAATCCCGGCGATGGCAATCCTTCGAAAGGTGGCACGCGCGCGGCCCCGATTTCAGGTGCTTTGCCCGGCGGCGGTGGATCGGGCACGAGCCCCGGAGGCTCCCCCCTCGTGGTGGACGCGACGGATTTCCGCCTGCCGGTGTCCGGCTATCTTTCGCAGCAGGCCGCCTCGGATCCCGCAAGCCCGCTGTCGGTGTATCTCCAGACCTCCCTCGATGCCGCGAAACAATGGTGGGCCGACGCGCTTGGATACATGCCTGCGTTGGACGTGATCCTCGACGTCGAAGACATCCAGGACGGCCAGCTTGGAGCGGCCCAGTTGATCTCCACGACGCCCGATGGCCGTCCTCGGCTCGGCCGCATCGTCATCGACGCCACGGCAGACGGACGTGGTTGGTTCATCGACACAACGCCCGGAGGGAATTCCGAGTTCGCGATCAGGGCCGGTGAATCCGCATGGCGCGCTCTGCCCGGCTCCGTCGGATCGGGGCGCTTCGATCTCGTGACGATGCTGGCCCACGAATACGGGCATCTCCTCGGGTTTACTTCCGAATTCTCCGGCTTCGCCTCGCGGGTCCAACGCATGACCGACGGCCGGCTGGTGTTCGCCGACGGCGACGGGTTTGTCGCCCTTTCCGACGGCGACCACGTCGATCCCGCCGTGTTCCAGCACGACTTGATGAGTTCGACTTTGCCCACGGGCATGCGCCGGATGCCGTCGCTTGTCGACAGCCGGATCCTCGCCGCCGCGTGGGAATCGGCGCGGTTGGCGTGGCGTGAAACCGGTGCAGCCCCGGTCTTCCAGTCGGTGGCGACGAAGCTGGGCTTCGCCGTTCTTTCCGACCAGGTCGGTGCGGATCTGCCGGCGCCCAATCCCTCTCTGCTCAATGGCGGCTTCGGCACGGCCGAGTTCGGGTTCGGCTGGCACGGCTCGGGCAACGCGGCGGTGGCCGACGGAGTCGCGACGCTGCGTGGCGGTGGCGCCGGGATGCTCAACGACGTGCTCCAGACCTTTGTGATACCCGCACGGGCCCTCTCGCTGCAGTTCACCCTGAACAGTTGGTCGCTCAACCAAAACGGTGGCCGCCCTGCCGACGCGTTTGAAGTCGCGTTGCTCGATCCGGTCACCGGTGCCTCGCTGTCCGGCGCCGCCCGGACCCGCGGCGACGCTTTCCTGAACATCCAGGCCGGTGGCACATGGTCCGCCTCCAGCAGGGTGATGCTGTCGAACGCGCTCGGACCGATCACGTCCGGTGCACTGCCGGCCGGGCCGATCACCGTGACGGTCGACCTGATGGGAGTCGCGGCGGGCGACGTGGCCACGCTGTTCTTCGACCTCGCTTCCTTCGGTCCCGGCGCTAGCGCTGTTGAGATCGACGATGTCCGCATCAACGTCCAACCAGACACCATCCTGCCGCGTGCTTCGGCGGATTCGTTCACCGTCCAACGCGGCACCACGCTCGACGTGCCCGCTGGCGGAAGCGTGCTCCGCAACGACAGCGATCCGCTCGGACGGCCCATTACGGCAGCGCTCGTGCAGACGGTGCGTAACGGCACGCTCTCGCTGAATCCCGACGGCTCCTTCCGCTACGTGCCGGCGGCCGGATTCACCGGTCAGGACACGTTCTTCTACCGTGCTGCGGTGGGCGGCGTGCAGTCGGATCTGGCGCTTGTCACCATCACGGTCACGGCGCAGGTGGTCGAACAAAGGCCGCCCCAGTTCACCGCGGGACCGAACCAGTCGGTCAACGAGAACTCCGCTGCGCGGGTCGTTGCCGGATGGGCCACCGCCATCACCGCCGGCTTGCCGGCACCGACCGGGTCCACCGCGTTGACCTTCCTCGTTTCAACCGACCGGCCCGAGCTGTTCAGCGTCGCGCCGACCGTGGCCGCCAACGGCACGCTTTCCTTCACGCCGGCTCCGTTCGCGAACGGCAACGCCACCGTCACCGTCCGTCTGCAGGACAACGGCGGCCTTGCCGGAGGCCGTCAGGACACGAGCTCCCCGCAGGTCTTCACGATTACGATTCTCCCGGTCAACCAGCCGCCCAACTACACCGCGGGACCCGATCAATCCGTCGCGTCCAACTCCGGACCCGTCGTCCGCACCGGATGGGCCACGGCGATCTCCGCCGGCCCGGCCGACGAGTCGACGCAGACGGTCAACTTCATCCTCACCGCGGATCGCCCCGAGCTCTTCGCTGCGGCACCGACGCTGGCGGCCGACGGCACGCTGCGCTTCACCCCCAAGGCCGGTGCGTTCGGTCGTGCGACGATCAGCATCGTGGCCCGTGACAACGGCGGCACGGCCAATGGCGGATCCGACACGGCCGCCGTCCGGACCTTCACGATCGACGTCGTGTATGTGAACCAGCCGCCATCCTATGTCCCCGGCGGCGACGTCACGGTGAACCAGGACAGCGGCCCGCGAGTGGTTTCCGGATGGGCTTCCAACATCAGCATCGCCCAGACGGGAGCGCCGGTGACCCGCCTCGACTTCATCGTGACGAACGATCAGCCCGGACTGTTCGATTCCGCGCCTGAACTTGGCCGCGACGGCACGCTTCGTTTCACTCCGAAGGCCGGCGCTTTCGGCACGGCGATCGTCCAGATCGTGGCCCGCAACGACGGCGGCACGGCGAACGGCGGTGTTGACTCGACCGCGCCCCGCACCTTCGCCATCAGCATCGCGGCGCTGCCCGTGATCGGCGATGTGACGTTGGGACAGGGCGGATTCATCTGGCAGCAGTTGGACACGTCCGTGATCACCTCGCTCTTCGTGACCTCGCCCGACGGCGGGGCCGTCTCGCTCTCGATCCTCGAAGGGCCGCGTTGGTTGACGCTTGACGCGTTGACCGGCCGGCTCGGCGGTTCGCCCCGCGTGGGCGATCCAGGACTCAGCACCGTGGTGATCGCGGCCACGTCGACCACCGGCGGTGTGACGACGCGGAGCTTCCAGGTCGGCATCTTCCGTCAGACCGAAGCCCCGTCCGCGTGGGTCCCTTGGTCGGGCCAGTCCGCGACCGATCGAGGCTTCTTGCCGTTGACCGGCGCTCCCGCGATCGGGTCGGGCAACGCCTCACAGCAGCCCGTCCGCATCGCCGCATCCCTGGTGAAACGAGTCGCAGGCAAGATCTGGATCGAACTGGCTGATCCCGGAGATGTCGCCCTCGTCGAAGTCACGCTGGCGGGCGCCGACGGAATTCTCGGAACCGCCGACGACATCCGGCTCACCGGCGAAGCGGTCAGCTTCACCGTCAACGGCTCGACGCTCTCCGTCGACGTTGGCCAGACGACCGGCCCCGTCCGCATCCAGTTCGTGATCCGCGGAGTCGTCTACGTGGCCGAGGTGGATTGAGATCGTCGGCCCCTGGCTTGCCTCCGGAGTTCAACACCGCATCCTAGCGTGTCCGTAAGCGTCCCTTGGAGCACCGGTTGAAGGCGTAGATGTCGTAGCGTTATGCGACGACGTTTATGACGCGAGTCGTTGGAGGCGCCAGTTTCAGGAATTGTTCAGCCCATCAATTCGGTGGTCACATTCCTTGGTAAATTTACGCAGACGGGCAATGCCGGAAATTGCACCGCGAATTGGATCATTTCAGGGGGCAACGGATCGGCCGGACTTGTGCCGGGGGTGGTCAGCGGCACCAACGTCTCAGGCGCGCTTCAGTTCACCGCACCCGGCGTCTATCTCATCAAGCTCCACGTCGTGGACGGCGCCGGGACGGCGGCCGAGACCGACCTCGTGTCAAACGACCTTCCAGCATTTGTGGTGATCTATGATCCGAACGGAGGTTTTGTCACCGGTGGCGGTTGGATCAATTCGCCTGCCGGGGCCTTTCATCCCGAATTGGCGGCGGATGCGGGAGTGACCGGCAAGGCGAGCTTCGGCTTTGAAGCCAAATACAAGAAGGGTGCAAACATCCCGACCGGCAACACCGAATTCCAGTTCAAGGCGGGCAACATGAACTTCAAGAGCATCTCCTACCAGTGGCTGGTGGTGGCCGGCGCGAAGGCCCAGTATAAGGGCCAGGGCACGATCAACGGCGAAGGCAACTTCGGGTTCATTCTCACGGCCATCGACGGTGCCTTGAAAGGCTCCGGACAACCGGACCGTTTCCGCATGAAGATATCGGATCAGGCGACTGGAATCGTCATCTACGATAACCAGGCGGGCGCATCGGATTCCGCAGAATTGGACGCCGGCACCGTCATTGGGGGCGGCAGCATCGTGATCCACGATCCAAAGAAGTAGTTTGCCGAGGGGATGGTGGACGAATCCGGGCCGGGCGGGAGCGATTCCGCCCGGCCTTCGTCTGCCGTGGCGCTCGGTCCTCCGATGGCGTCGTCGCCGCAGGAGTAGTTCGATTCAAAATGGCGCTCGCCAGATGACGCGCTGTGAGAGTGGCTGCGATGTGGACGAGCCACGCAGCCTGGCCATGACTGTGCCCGTGCAATAAGCCGCCGCTCGCGGGGATGGTAGGGGATGTTGGGGTGGAGCCGCCGTTGCCAGGCGCCTTCCCGAGATTTTCTGCAACAGAATCCCTCGCCGAGCCCCAATGGTGTGAGAACGAAGACGAAGTGAGCTACCGCGAGAATGACCCTTTTGAACTACGCGTTGGAAATACCCGGAAAAATCCGCTCAACAATTGGGCCAATGACTATCGGAATGAACCTTAGCACGCCGGTTGATTGGAAAACCGGACGAAGCGCCACTGGGAAAGCTCAAGATTTAATGCAACATCTTGAGGTGAAAATGGCTCCAGAGGTAGGACTCGAACCTACAACCACACGGTTAACAGCCGCGTGCTCTACCATTGAGCTACTCTGGAACGCAAAACTTTGACTCGCAGGGAGTCGCCCCTCATATCGGCTCGCGCGGGCGG
>JAYUUX010000574.1:0-7309 GCA_043754645.1 Verrucomicrobiales bacterium
GAAACAGATGTCATCGGCGCAACTGCCGACCAGGGGAAACAAGTCGCTGATCATCGCGCCCGACTGGCCATAGGGACGGAATTCCCACGGCGACTTCCAGAGATTCGACGTCTTCGCGAACTGGATGCGCGGCTTGTCGAAGGGCAGCGGCTTGCCCGAGTCACGGATCAGAGCCGGCTTGTAGTCAAACGTGTCCACGTGCGATGGGCCGCCGTGCATGAAGAGAAAGATCACCCGCTTGGCCCGCGCCGGAATCATCGGTGACTTGGCGGCCAGCGGATTCACGTTCGTGCCGGCGGTGGCGCGTTCGAGTGACGACATCAGGCCGAGCAGAGCGAGGTTGCCGAACCCGACGGAGCACTGACGCAACATCTGGCGGCGGGATATGGGCGTTGGAAGATCGTGCGGCATGGTGTTACTCCCGATAAATGAATTCGTTCGCGGCAAAGAGCATCTGGCACCACGCGGTCCACGCGGCTTCGTCGTTCCTTGTCGGTTCCTTGCGTGGCAGCGAGGCGACGAATCTTTGGGCCCGCTGGGTTTCAGCCTCCGTCGGCAAACGGCCGAACGCGCGTTCGTAAGCCAGCTTGATGCGCGTGGTCGAATTGTCCGGCGCCGCAGCTCCCAGATTTTTCGCAAAGGCGCTGGCGGATTCCTTGACCAGCGGGCTGTTGAGGAAGAACAGCGCCTGATGGGAAACCACCGTCGGGATACGCTTTGCAGTGCCGACGCTGGGATTGGCGAAGTCGAAGATGGTGAACACGTCGAAGACCCGGTCGCGCACCACCGGCAGATAAACCGAACGACGGACCGATGAGGCGGAAACGGTGTCGGTCGGCGTGTATTCGTCGTTCTTCCACGAGACGAGCGAACCACCAGTCGTGGAATCCAGCCGACCGGAGACGGCGAGCAGCGCATCGCGAATCATCTCGGCCTCGAGGCGTTGTCGCGGGAAATACCAGAGCAGCCGGTTGTCCGGATCCACCTTCGATGCCTTGGCGATGGCGGCGGCGGACAGGTGTTTCTTGTCCTTCTTCGTCCGGCCGGAAGCGCTTTCGCCATGGTCACCAGTTCCCACCTGACGCCAGGTCACGCTCGTCAGGATCAGCCGGTGGAGTTGTTTCACATCCCACCCGGAGCGCATGAATTCGCGGGCGAGCCAGTCGAGCAGCTCCGGATGCGACGGGGTTTCACCACGGACGCCGAAGTTGTCGGGCGAACGCACGAGGCCTTCGCCGAAGTGGGCCTGCCAGATCCGATTCACGATGACGCGCGCCGTGAGCGGATTCTCCGGGCTGGTCAGCCACTGCGCGAGTTCGAGGCGGCCACTGCTCTTGACCGGCAGGGGCGAGGATCCCGGCTTGTAGGCAACCTGCACAAATCCGCGCGGGACGGGTTCCTTCGCCAGATTCAGGTGGCTGCCGCGGATGTGCACCGGCAGATCCACCGGCTTGTCCTCATCGACCGCGAGCGCGAAGGCCACCGGCGCGGGGCCGTTCGTCTTCGCCGTGTCGCGGGCGGCCTCCAGCGCGACGATGGCGTCGCGGGTCTGCGCCGGATAAAAGGGCCGCGGATCCTTCGGCAGCGCGAACACGCCGCCCGGAGCGAAGAGCGCGTCGTGCGTTTCCGCCACGGCGAGCCAGTCGCGGTCGGCATCGGCAAGCTCATTGAACTCCCAACGCGCCACGACGTCGGGGCCGTCCACCTTGCCCGCGTTCTCAAAATGTTTCTTCAACTGGGCCGACGTCAGCGCGGTGCGATGCACATAAACCTCGTCGAGCAGTCCCTTGAAGTTCACATGGCCGTCCGCCCGTCGTCCCAGAACCAGCGGTCCTGTGCCGTCGACGCGGGTCCGTTTGATCTCCGTCTCGCCCGAGGCCGCACCGTCGACGAACAGTCGCAAGGTCACGCCGTCATAGGTCATTGCGAGGTGGTGCCATTGGTTTGCCTTGAGGGGTTTGCCCGCGTTCCAGACCGCGAAGACGTTTTCCTTGCCGCCGCCGATGTTCAGGTAGGCGCCGGCGCGATTCCGATCGAGCATCAGCGCGTAGTGTCCTTCGGCCCATTCATTCGCGCCTTTGCTCACGAGCCATCGGCGTTCGTCTCCGTCCTTGGGAAAGGCGCTGACGCGAACCCATGCCTCGACGGTGAGTTGGTGCGGTTCGAGTTCGACGGAATGCGGTAGCTCCAGATGATTGCGGCCCGTGCCTTGAAAGGCACCACCGACCTTCCCGGGGGCGAGTCTCAAGCCTTTGGCCGTGCTGGAAAGTTTCGCCTCGTTGGCGAGGAACCCGGCGATAGTTGATGGATCAGAAGCCAGGCCCCGCAGGGTCCGGCTCACCGAGTTGGTGGAAGCATCAGGCGACATCAACTCGCGAAGTCGCGTCACGAGATTGGTCGGCTGAGAGGATTGGTTCGTCGACGCGGGCGAAGCTGCGGCGGCGAGATAAGTCCCAAGGTTGGTTCGCCAGTTGGATCGAAGCGCCTTGTCCGCACTTTCGATCGTCCGAACCACTTCGTTGCTCTTTGCCGCGACGACCTTCTCGTGGGCTTCGATGGCGGCGAGTTGGGATGCGCCGGTGATGCGGCGCTCGTTGAACTTCGACACGAAGGCGAGGTTCGCCATCGTTTTCGTGCTCCGGAAAATGCCGGCCAGCGCGTAATAATCCCGTGCCGGGATTGGATCGAACTTGTGATCGTGGCAGCGTGCGCAGCCGACGGTCAGCCCGAGAAACGCCCGGCTCACGACGTCGATCTGTTCGTCGACGAGGTCCATGACGAGCTTGGGCTTGTCCTGCTCCGCCAGCATCTTCGGCCCCATCACCAGCAGGCCCGTGGCGGTCCATCGATCGAAAACGGCCTGTTCGCTGACGCCGTTCGTGGGAAGGAGATCGCCCGCGAGTTGCTCGGTGATGAAGGCGTCGAAGGGCTGGTTGGCGTTGAACGAGCGGATCACCCGATCGCGATACCGCCAGGCGTTGGCCATGACCTTGTTCTCGTCCTGGCCGTTCGAGTCGGCGTAGCGCGCGACATCCAGCCACCAGCGGCCCCATCGTTCGCCATAACGGGGCGAAGCCAGCAATCGGTCGATCATCCGCTCGAAGGCGTCCTTCGACGGATCTTTGAGGAAGGCTTCAATCTCCTCAGGCGTCGGCGGCAGGCCCGTCAAGTCGTAGGCCGCACGCCGGATCAACGTCCGCCGGTCCGCCATCGGAGCGGGCGACAGATTCTTTTCCTTCAGCTTGGCCGCGACGAACGAGTCGATGGGGTGAACGCGGCGCGAGAACAGCGCGGACTTCTTCGGCGGTTCGGTGTTGCGGATTGGTTGAAAAGCCCAGTGGACCTGACCGTTGGACACAAGCGCGGTGGTCTTGCTGACTGACTTCTCGTCGCGCGGGTCGATGGCGCCGTCGTTCACCCACCGGGTCAGGTCGGCGATGACCGCATCGGGCAATCGGCCCTTGGGCGGCATTTGCAGATCGCGATTGGCGTAGCCGACCGACTCGATGAGCAGGCTTCGGCTGGCATCGCCGGGAACGAGCGCGGCCTTCGTATCGCCGCCACTCAAGATGCCCAACTTCGAGTCCAGGCGTAATCCGCCCTTCAGCTTCTTGCTCTCGGCGCTGTGACATTCGTAGCAATGCTCGACCAGCACCGGCCGGATGCGCTGTTCGAAGAAGGCCAGCTTGGCGTCATCGGCGCCGGCCGCCTGGGTCGGAACGCCGGCAAGTCCGACCGCAAAGGCGGCCAGCAAGTCTCGCAGGCATTTGGAAAGGCGCGGTGACATGTCGAGCAGGCTGGCTTCGACGCTGCCCCACCCGAAGGCATTCGGAAAGTCTGAGCACTACGAAATCGGACCCGGAGAATATCGGATTCGGTCCCGATCAGACGCCGAACCTGGCTTCCCCCGGCGCGTCGCCGCCAGAGCGTTTGATCCGGCTCTGCGGATTGGCGGCCAGATGCTGCACCGTCTTGAAGATGGTTTCCGTCTCCGCACTGCCGAGCGCGGATGCTATCTGCGCGGCGGTGAAGCTCAGGCCGGGATTGGACTTGAGGTGGGCTTCAACCTTGAGCTTGAGCGCGAGCACGACACCGGCCGCCTTCTTCCCGGCTTCGACACCCGGCTGGTGGTAGGCGTTGATGTTGACGAGCGAGGCGTAAAGGCCGACCGCGCGTTCGAACAAGGCGATGAGGGCGCCGACGCTGAAGGCGCTGACTTCGGGCACGGTGATGGTGATGGACTGGCGTCCGCTTTCGTAGAGCGCCTCGCGGGTGCCGAGGAGGAAGCCATTGAGGAAGTCGCCCGACGTCACGCCCGGTTCGACCTCGATGCTCGCGGCGGCTCGGTCGCGGAGGACTTCCACGAAGACGACGAAGAAATTGTTCACGCCGTCGCGCAGCTGCTGGACGTAGGCGTGCTGGTCGGTGGAACCCTTGTTGCCGTAGACGGCGATTCCCTGATTGACGACGTTGCCGGCGAGGTCGAGTTCCTTGCCGAGCGACTCCATGACGAGCTGCTGGAGATACTTGGCGAAGAGTTCGAGGCGGTCCTTGTAGGGCAGGACTACCATGTCCTTGGAACCTTTGCCGTCGCCGATGAAGTGCCAGCAGAGCGCGAGCTGCGCGGCGGGGTTCGCCGAGGCGTCCGCCACACGGGTGACGGCATCGGTGGCCTTCGCTCCCGCGAGCATGCCCCGGATGTCGAGGCCCTGGAGCGCGGCTGGCAGCAGTCCGACGGCGGAGAGTTCGCTCGTGCGGCCGCCGACCCAGTCCCACATGGGAAAGCTCTTCAGCCAATTGCCGGCGGTCGCGGTCTTGTGCAGCGCGCTGCACATGCCGGTGACGGCGACGGCGTGTCTGCCGAAACCGAAACCGGCCTTCTTGTAGGCGGCCTTGGCTTCGAGCATGCCATTGCGGGTCTCAGGCGTGCCGCCGGACTTGGAGATGACGAGGGCCAAGGTCACGCCGAGCTGGCCGTCGAGCCGGGCCAGCGTCCTGTCGATGCCGTCGGGGTCGGTGTTGTCGAAGAAGAACACGCCCATCTTGTCCTTCTTGGGATGGCCGAGGGCGTTGGCCACGAACTGGGGTCCGAGCGCCGAACCACCGATACCGATGACCAGGACGTTCTTGAACGCTCCGGCGGCGCCCTTCACCTGGGCCGAATGCACCGACGCGGCGAAGGCTTCGATGTCCCTCAGGGTGTTCTCGATCTCCGCGGCGATTTCCTTCGTGGGCGCGAGCGCGGCGTCACGCAGCCAGTAGTGGCCGACCATGCGTTTCTCGTCGGGATTGGCGATCGCGCCCGCTTCCAGCGCGGTCATGGCGGCGAAGGCCCTGTCGATCGCAGGCTTGGATTGGGCGAAGAAATCGTCCGGGAAGTTGACGCGGCTGATGTCCAGCGACAGACCGGCGGAGGGGAACTCGCGGTAGAAGTTTTGGAAACGGTCCCAGATCTGTGCCTTTGTCGCGTTCATGGTGGCGACAGCAGTAAACATCTGGGCCGACCGGCGAAAGCGGAAACGCTCCCCAGCCTTCAGGCAGCAATTCGGCTGATGCTCCCGACGCGGCGGCTGATCAGTCGATAGACGGCATCGATTGAGCCCATGAGCCGCGTTCGTCGGCTGGTCAGTTCCTGCGGATGCGATAGAAGCGGGCCGTGTTCGTCGCCTGGGGATCGGTGACGAAGAAGGGGTTTGAAGGCAGCGAGAACGATGACACGGCGGACCAGGTCGTCGCCGCGGCATTGGTGGAAAACTGCAGCGTGTAATTGGTGCCGATCGAGCCGCGCACATTCAGTCCAACCTGGGTCGGCGAATACCGGAACGGGCCGCTCAGCGCCGACGAGCCGATGGGATAGACGGTGATGTCCAGGTTGAGAACGGTGGGCGGAACCGATACCCGACGCTGGTCAAACAGGTCCATCAGGCCGTAGTCGGCAAGGCTCTGCGAGTCGCCGCCGCCGGACGTGAAGAAGATGTTCCAGTCTCCCGGAACGACGGCCAGGGAGAAGTTGCCGGCGGCATCGGTCGGCATGTTCTCCGGGCTGAAGTTGAGGCCGCCGATCAATGCGCCGCCGCCAAGCGAGACGCCTTCGATCGGATTGCCGAGATTGTCACGGACCCGGCCGGAAATCATCGCCGTGGCGGGCAAGGCCGTGAAGTTCTGCTGAACGGTCTGGCCGGCGGCGAAGACAACGCTCTGGTGAGAACTGACGACGTGATTCGCCAGGGCCGGGGAGTCCCGGCTTGGCGAGCAATACCAGGAGTTGGTCCCCGCCAGCACGGCCACCGAATAGAATCCGCCGGAGTCGCTGGTGCCCTGGCCCTTGAATGCCGAGGGGCCGTTGCCGCTCACGTCGTTGGCGTCGAATTCGACGTTGGGAAACGGCGCGCCCAGGCTGTTCGTGAGCCTGCCATGGAACATGGCGTTCGCCTTGGGAAGCTGAAACGTCACGTTTGCCACCGTTCCGGTCGTGGTGTCGACGGGCGGGAATTGCTGCGGGGTGACATAACCGCGCCGGCCAAGCCGGTCCTCCTGGGTTTCGAGTTCCCAGACGGACGGTGTCACGGCGGCGGAAAACGTGCCGTTGCTCGCGGTGTAGGCGATGGCGAGGTAGTCGCCGGAAAACAACAGCATGAACACGCCGCCCAGCGGGGCGCTGTTCGTGGCGTCGCGCAGGCTGCCGGAAAGCGTCACCGTGCCGTTGGTGAGATATAGATTGTTCGTCGACGTCACTCCGGCGGTCAGCGCGACGCGGGGCGAGAGCGCCGCGTCGATGAAGCAGTTGGGCCGGCTTGCGAGGAGGGTGTAGTTGTTGGTGGGCAGTTTCAGCGAGTAACGTCCGGCGCCGTCCGCGATCACCCCGCCGGCATATTCCCCTTCGCCATCCGCCCCCGTCAGCGCGATGACGACGGCGTAGGAGGCCGGTGCGCCGGCGACAAGGACCTGGCCCGTCACGGACTGGGAGAACGCCGCGTTGGTGACGATGAATGTCGCTTCCACCGGCGTAAACCGGTCCGAGGGGCTGACTAGCCGGAAGACATGCCGCCCCACGAAGTCATTGATGATCTGCGGTCCGGTAAAAGGGAGCGTGGTGGTGATGGTGCCGCTGGTCGCGTTGCCGTCGAACGGCACGTTGAGGTTGGTCTTCCCGCCAATCATGGCAGCGCCGCCGTCCGTGATCGGAAACGTATCCACCATGGGCTCGCCCGGGTCCACGGTCCCGTTGCTGTTTGCGTCGAGGAACTCCTGCAACACCACCGGTTCGGCGTTGGTCAGCCCGCCGATCTGCAGGGTGATCAACCCGGAG
>JAYUUX010000575.1:0-2996 GCA_043754645.1 Verrucomicrobiales bacterium
GGCGCCGTCCAGGACGGTCAGCTTCTAATCATGTATACCCCGGTGCCTGAGATGACCCTGCCCGGGACTGTCGGAGTCGGAGCGGTCGCCTTCGCCGGCCTGATGCTCCGTCGCCGTCGCGCTGCGCAAAACGCCTAAATCAGAAGTTTCGTTCGACACGCCGGGCTGGCCTTCAGGGTCGGCCCGGCTTTTCGTTTGGGGAGGACGCGATCGGCTCCGTCCGCGTGGGGGCTACGAATCCCGGACCGTCGCCCCGAGCACCTGCTTGAGATGGGTCACCAATTTGTCGTGGGCTCCGGTCACTTCTCCGTCTGTCAGCGTCCGGTCAGCCGCGCGGTAGGTGAACGCGTAGGCCATGCTCTTCTGGCCTTCGGGCACGTTCTTCCCGCGGAAGACATCGAAGAGTTCCACGGTCTCAAGGTTGGCGGCCTTGGCCTGTTTCACGGCCTGCAGAACGGCGTCCTGGGTTGTCGCCTCGGGGATGATCATCGCGACGTCGCGGCGGCTCGAAGGGAACATCGGGAGGGCTTTGAAGGCCTTGGCCGGGTTCCTCCGGGCGAGCAGCAGATCGAGGTTCAGCTCCGCGAGGAACACGGCGCCGCGGATGTCCAAACGCTTGGCGACAATCGGCGAGACTTGCCCGAGTTCTCCCAAAGCCTGCTTGCCGCCGAGGGCAATCACGGCGGATTCGATGAAGAGTCCCGTCGGTTCGGCGCGGCGGGTGTAGGCGATACCGCGCAGGCCGAACTGCTCGATGAATTCCTCGACCAATCCCTTGAGGTCGAACACATCGGCCGCCGCATCGCGTTCCTCGCCTTTCCAGAACTCGGCCGAACGCCGGCCGGTGATGGCGATGGCCACGCGGCGTTCTTCCTTCACCGCGCCGTTGTTGTTCACGAACACGCGACCGATCTCGAACAGGCTGACATCCTGCACACGATGGTTCGCGTTGTTGCGCAGAGAATCCATCAATCCAGGGAGCAGGCTCGGGCGAAGCACGTTCATGTCGCTGCTCAACGGATTGGACAACGCCACGATCGAAGCCTCCGCAGCAGCCAGCTTGGCCGAAGTGTCTGAGACCAGGGTCTGGCCTTGGGCCTCATTGAGCCCGAGGCCGGTCAGGATGCGGCGGGCTTCCGCGATCTGGTCGTGGACGGCATCGAACGGGTTTGAGCCCATCGCACCGCGCGGCGGGGTGGATGGGAGTTTGTCGACTCCGAAGAGCCGGGCGACCTCCTCGATCAGGTCGGCCTCGCGTTTCATGTCGACGCGATAGGAGGGAATCTCGAACACGCCCGGAGACATTTGGACGAAACCAAGTTTTCCGAGAAGCGAATCGATCTCGGCATTGGTCAGCTTCAGACCGAGGAGGTCGTTCACCTTCTGATGCCGCAGGGAGATCTGCTTCGGCTTGGCGGCTTCCGGATAGGCGTCGACCACGCCGGCCGCAACCATGCCGCCCGCAGTCGCGACGATGAGCTGCGCCGCACGGCGACTGGCGAACTCACTTGCGCCGATGTCGGCTCCCCGTTCGAAGCGGTAGCTGGCGTCGGTCCGCAGGCCGAGCGTCTTGCTGGTTCGACGGATGTTCGTGGAATTGAAGTAGGCGCTCTCGAGGAGCACATCGACCGTTGTCTCCTTGATCTCGGAGTTGAGGCCGCCCATCACTCCGGCCAAGGCGATGCCCTTGGTCTCGTCCGCGATCAAAAGCGTGTCGGCGGACAGGGTGTGTTCCTTGCCGTCCAGCGTGACGAACTTCTCATCCGCAACCGCATGACGGACGACAATCGCGGACTTTCCGGAAACGCCCTTGGCGACGAGGTGGTAATCGAACGCGTGGAGCGGCTGGCCCGTTTCCAGCATCACGAAGTTGGTCACATCGACGACGTTGTTGATGCTGCGTAAGCCGACTTTCTCCAAGGCCGACCGCAGCCAATCAGGACTGGGCCCGACCTTGACGCCCTTGATCACGCGGGCGGTGTAACGAGGACAGAGAGCGGCGTCTTCGATCTTCACGGAAACCAGATCGCCCACAGGGCTCCCGATCTGCGCCGGCGGAATCGTCGCATCCGGCAAGCGCACAGGATTGCCGGTGATCGCGGAGATTTCGCGGGCGATCCCGATGACGCTGTTGAGGTCGGGACGGTTCGGCGTCACCTCCAGATCGTAGACGACATCGCTGCCGCTGCGCCCGAGGTATTGGGCGAAGGGCTGGCCGACCGGCGCGTCATCACGAAGAATGAGCAGCCCGTCCTCCTTCTTGTGGTTGATCGCTTCGGGATCGATCCCCAACTCGTCGGACGAACACATCATGCCGTGCGACTCGACGCTGCGGATCTTGCCCACCTTGATGGTGAACGGCTCCTTGTCTCCGGGTTTCGGAGGAAGCGATGCGCCCGGGAGAATGAGAGGAACCTTGTCGCCGGCCTTAAAGTTCTGTGCACCGCAGACGATCTGCCGTTCGCCGGTGCCGTCGTTGACGCGACAGACGGAGAGCTTGTCTGCGTTCGGATGTTTGTCCCGGGTGATCACCTGCGCGACGACGATGCCGTCGAATTCGCCGGACAGCTTCTGCACGCCCTCCACTTCGAGGCCGAGCATCGTGAGACGCTCGGTCATCTCCTCGGGAGACCAGTTGAAATCCACGTATTGCTTCAGCCAGTTCAGCGTAACTTTCATCTTAGGAAAAAGGTCCGGGAGGTTAGGACGGAACGCGGCTTGAACCCAAACAGAATGTCTTGGCGGGCGGTTCGGCGTCGGAACGAAAAACCCCGGTGAACCGAAGTTCACCGGGGCTGTAGGGATTCGGACGATCAGGCCGGAGCAGCCGGTGCGTCGCCGACAGCAGGAGCCTCGGGTTCCGGAGCTTTCGCTTCGGTCACCGGCGCGGCTTCAGCCACGGCTGCAGGAGTGGATTCGGCTGCCGGAGCAGCACCTTCGGCCGGCGCAGCGGCGGCGGGCTTGGGCTCGACCCTTTTCTTCGGCGCAGGCTGGGG
>JAYUUX010000576.1:0-6648 GCA_043754645.1 Verrucomicrobiales bacterium
CCGTCCTCGGCTAGTCGGGAAAGCTCGGGAAGCAGATCTACGAAACCACCTGCACGACCTGCCACGGCCCCGATGGCAAAGGCGTGAAGCAGGACGACAAGTTCCTCGCCCCGCCGCTGATGAAGTCCGAATGGTTCAGGAACAACGGCAACGTCGACATCCTCGCGCGCATCCTGCTCAAGGGCCAGACGGGGCCCATCGCGGGCGTCACCTATGGCGAAGGCGCCATGTTCGCGCTCGAAGAGGCCTACAACGACGAGCAGCTCGCCAACGTCCTCAACTTCGTCGGCCAACGCTGGCACAACTGGCGCAAGCCCGTCGCGGCGGCGGACATCGCGCGTGTTCGCAAGGAGATCTCCGGCCGCACCACTCCCTGGACCCACGAAGAACTCGTCACGCTCAACACCAGGCTCAAAGGCAAGTAGGGCGGAGCCGTCCGTTCCCAATGACCGTCACGCGATGCGAACCCCGGGCCAAACGATGATGCGGCTTCGATTCGCCTCGTTGCTGGTCGTCGTCGCACTGTCGGCCCAGGGCCAAGACGACGCGCCCTACAAAACCAAGCCCCGTGGCCACGAACGTAACCAGCAGTTCGCCGCCAGCAGCCATGGGAGCAACCTGCGGAAGCACGCGGGCCAGACAAACATTCTCGTCCTGCCGGGTTTGGTGGCCGACAAGAGGGCCAAGCGTGTCGAGGTCATCGTCGAGCGCTCGGCCGTTGCGGAGAACGCGCCCTGCGAGTTCATGGTGGTCGGTGAAGCGAGCGACCACGCCTACGAGGCTCTGCTGATCGCCTTTGCCAAGCCGAGCGACATTCATCGGGCGCTCCGGTTCATCGGCGCGGAACCGGGGGAGCCCGTCGATCCCGCAGCGCTGCGCTTCTGGGCCAAGGGCGAATCGTTCATCCTGAGCATCGTCGGGACGAACGGATCTGCACGTCGGATCGAATCACTGCTGATGGACCGCCGCACTGGCCGATCGCTGCCGGAAGACGGGTTCATGTTCACCGGTTCCCGCATGGTTCCGTCACTCGACGATCGTTCGCGGCGGGTTTACGCAGCCGACGAGTTTCAGCCGAAGGCGATCGTGTCCTTGTTCAATTCACCGCACTCGGTCCTCGAAGTTCCGCGCTCGGCCGCGAAGGACGTCGTCTACCAGAACACAACGGTGAACCCGGATCAGCCGTTGGAAGAGGGCGCGCTGCTGACGTTGGTCATCGAGCCGGCCAACAAGGATGGTTCGAAGCGGGTCAAGGACCTCGTGCTCCGGGTCGACTCCGACGCCAGCGGCCCGGGGAAGTCGGAGTCGGATGTCGAACGGCTGGCCGGGCTGCGCTTGCAACTGAAGGATTCGGGAACCGTGCTCAACCGTCAGGAGAATCTGGTTTCGGTCGTCGAATCGTTGGCCCGCCTCGACCGGAAAAATCACGATCACTTCCTCGAGGTTCGTTTCGTCGCCGGCGTCGCCTTGGGCCAGGCACAGGCGCTCGCCGAGATTCTTTCCACCATCGACCGCGAACAGGGCGTGCGCATCGAACCACCGGCGCGAGGGCAACTCTACTACCGGGCGTTCACCCCAAACCGTGAACTGCTCGACCGAGCCGAACGGCTGTATCACCCATGGGAACTGTCGCTGATGGAGAAAGACGGGCGAATCTCGGGCACGCTCCTGCTCGTGGATTCCGTTTGGAAAGAAGGCTCCTCGCGCTCGGAACTCGCGTTCCGGGAATTGCCGGTCGCCAGCGCATCGGACCTGCGCCGTGAGCTGGATGCGGAAAAGGAGCGGACCCGCCAATCGGGCAAACGGGCCCGGCCCCAGGTGTTGATGGTCTTCGCGCCGTCTCGGCTCGGTATCGGCCAGCTGAGCGCGTTCCTCGAACCGGTCTTGCCGACCCACCGGGCGATCCACATCTTCTTGGACGAGCCCGCGCCTCCTGTTCCCGCCGGAAAATCCGCGCCATGAAACCTTTCCTCCAACAAGTGTTCTCAACCGGTCGTTTCGCCTGCGCCGCGTTGGCCCTGGCCATTGTGGCCGACACCGCATCGGCGGCGGACCGTGCCAAGCCAGTCGCCACGGATCTGTCGTTCGCCAACGAGATCCAGCACGCTATCGACCGGGGGCTGGGTTCGCTGTTGGCCAGCCAGAACACCAACGGCTGGTGGTCCACGGCGGACCATGTCGCACCGACCGCGCTCGCGCTCAGCGCCTTCATGGGTGAGCCCACCGGCCGTTATCGCACCAACCTTCCGGCGTCGTTGGCCAGGGGTTACGACTTCATCCTGGGCGGCGCGAAGCCCGACGGGAGCATCTACAAGACGACGCTCATCAACTACAACACGTCGATCTCGATGATGGCGTTGGTCGCCGCGAACAATCCCGCCTATGACGACAAACTGCGGCGCGGGCGGACCTTTCTGGTGAAATCCCAGACCGATCTCGGAGAACCGGGCAAGGCCGACTCGCCGTTCGACGGCGGCGTGGGCTACGGCGACAAGTATGCCCACTCCGACATGAACAACACGCTGACCGCGTTGGAGGCGCTCTACTACACGCGGCATCTCGATGCGGACAAGAATCCGGCGGGCAGGCAGGACATCGATTGGAAGGCCGTCGTGCAGTTCATCCAGAACTGCCAGAATCTCCCCAGCCACAACCGCCAGCCCTGGGCTTCCGGCGACGCGACGAACAAGGGCGGCTTCGTCTACTATCCCGGCCACAGCATGGCGGGCGGCGAGACGAACGCCGCCACCGGGCGCATCGCGCTGCGTTCCTACGGCAGCATCAGCTACGCGGGCCTGCTCAGCTACATCTACGCGGACCTCAAGCGCGAGGATCCCCGCGTCGTCGCCGTGCTCGACTGGCTGCGCTCGAACTACACGCTCGAGGAAAATCCGGGCATGGAACTCCAGGGCCTCTACTACTACCTCCACCTCATGACCAAGGCCCTCAACACGGCCGGCATCGAGACGCTCGAACTGAAGGACGGCCGGAAGATCAACTGGCGCCGCGAAGTGGCCATGAGACTGATCAACCTCCAGCAGGCCGACGGCTCGTGGTCCAATACAGTCGGACGTTGGTGGGAAAAGGATCCGAACCTCGTCACCGCCTACGCCGTGATTTCCTTGGACATCATCCACCGCGGAATCCGCTGACCGCCGCCCGCAATGAAACACCATTCCACTTTCCCGAAACGATTCAGCCCATGAACACCTCATCGCCCTGGCGCATCTCGTTGTTGGCCGCCGCCGTTGTCTTGGTTGGTTCGCCCGCGGTCGCCGCCGAACCGCCTAAGACACCGCCCGATCTCACCCTCGACCGTTCGGTGAACCGCGAACTGACCTACAACCTCGGCGCCACCGGCCTGCGCGGCTGGATCTACACGCGGCCCGCCAACTATTTCGAAAGCCAGCAGGGCCGCACGACAACCGCGAGCCGGCAGATCCTCGTCACCCACGTCGGCGCGAAATCCCCGGCCGACGGTGTGCTGCAGGTGGACGACGTCATTCTCGGCGTGGGCGGAAAACCCTTTGCCGACGACGCCCGCAAGAGCCTCGGCCTCGCGATCCAGGAAGCCGAAAAGGCCGCGAACAACGGCTTGCTCACGTTGACCCGCTGGCGCGCCGGCAAGACGGAGGACGTCCAGCTCAAGCTGCGGGTCATGGGCACCTACGCCGAAACCGCGCCCTACAATTGCCCGAAGTCGAAGCTCATCTTCGACGAAGCCTGCCGCGTGCTGGAGAAGGAGCCGCTGCGCGACGATTGGACGGGAGCGATCAATGGACTCGCCCTGCTGGCGACCGGCAACCCCGACTACCTGCCGCGCATCCAGGCCTACGCCCGCAAGGTCGCGCCGAAGACGCTGAAGCTCGAACTGAAGGACGGAATGGTCGTCTGGGACTGGGGTTACCGGAACGTCTTCCTCTGCGAGTATTACCTCCTCACCGGCGACAAGGAGGTGCTCCACGCCATCAACGAATACACCATCACGCTCGCGAAGGGGCAGAGCCTGTATGGCACCTTCGGGCACGGCCTCGCCGAACTGACGGCGGACGGCCAACTCCACGGCTCCATCAAGCCCTACGGCCCGGTGAACGCCGCCGGACTCGTCGGCAACCTCGCCATCGTCCTCGGCAAGAAGTGCGGCGTGCAGGATCCGGAAATCAATCCGGCCGTTGAACGCGCGTCGAAGTTCTTCGGCTACTTCGTCGACAAGGGCGCGATTCCCTACGGCGAACACATGCCGTGGGCGAACCACGAGAACAACGGCAAGAACGCCATGGCCGCGCTGCTCTTCGCCGTGCAGCCGGACCGCCCGCGTGAGGCGCAGTTCTTCGCCAAGATGGTCACCGCCTCCTACCAGAACCGCGAATACGGCCATACCGGGCAGGGCTTCAGCTACCTCTGGGGCGCGCTCGGCGCCAATGTGGGCGGACCCGACGCGGCCGCGGCGTTCTTCAAGGAATCGTCGTGGCACTTCGACCTCGTGCGCCGCAGCGACGGATCGTTCACCTACGACGGCGGCGAGCAATACGGGCCCGGCAAGACCAGCGACAACACCTACTACGGCCGGAGCGGCTACTACGGCCTGAGCCCCGCCGCCACCTACGTGCTGACCTACGCGTTGCCATTGAAAAAGATCTGCCTCACCGGCCGCGACGCGAACCAGAAAAGCTGGCTCGGCAAAAAGGACGTTGCCGAAGCGGTTGCTTCCGGCCGCTTCGATCTGGACCGCAGGACAAAGTCCACGGCCGAACTCATGAACGCGCTCGGCGACTGGTCACCGGTGGCCAGCAGCTGGGCCGCTGAGGAACTGGCCTCACGTCCGAACAAGCAGGAACTGGTCGCCCCGCTCATCGCGATGGCCGAAGGCCCCGACGCCCGCAAACGCCAAGGTGCCGCCGAGACGCTGGGCTACATCAAGAGCGCCGACGCGCTGCCGGTGCTCGTCCGCCTCCTGACCCACGACGACCGCTGGCTGCGTGTCAAAGCCGCGAACGCGCTCAAGCGCATGGGCGACACCGCCAAGCCCGCCATTCCCGGCATGCTGAAAGCCGTCGTCACCACCGCCGAACCGCTGCAACCGATCGTCTGGGCCGATCCCATCCAGCTCACCCACGGCGAACTCGCGGCCGCGTTGTTCCAGGGACTCCTGCGCAACTCCATCAAGGGCCAGGACCCCGAACTCCTTTACCCGGCGATCCGCGCCATCTCGCGCAACGCCGACGGCATGGCCCGCGCCACCCTCACCCGCACGCTGACGGAACTTCTGACCCTCGAAGACGTGCAGGTCCTCGCTCCCGACATCCTTGAAGCCGTCCGGACGCGTTGCCCGGCCGACACGATGTTCGGCAACGAGATCCGCATGGCCGGGTTCCGGGTGCTGGCGATGTATCGGTTCAAGGAAGCCATCGAAGCCGGCGTGCTCCTCGCGAAGACCCAGGGAGGCCACGGCAGCGAAAGCCGGACCGGCGAGATCATGAAAGGCATCGTCCCCTTCGGCACCGCCGCTCGCGAAGCCATCCCCGGCCTGAAGGAACTGATCAACGAACTGAACGCCCAATGCGATCGCGGAGAATTCCCGAAGGGCGCGCTCAACAACCGCCGCGTCGGCGACGTGAGGAACGCCATCGCCGCCATCGAGGCCGCGACGACGCAGCCGGAACTGCGGACCGTTCCCCCTGCGCCAAAGCGCGAGGTGTTGAAGTAGGTCACCGCTTTGTCGCGAGGCCCGACCGCTACTGGCGCGCCGGAGTCGCCGTTCGGTCCAACGAGGAGCCGTTGGTGGGCAGGAGTTTCATTTCCACCCCCTCGCTCGTGAGCTTGCCCGCCCACTCGGTCGTAGGTGCATTCGAAAGACGGGGGGTTGTCCACACGAAGTGCAGTTTGTAGTCGCCCGGCGCGAGTTGAAAAACGGCATCCCTTCCATGTTCACCCGGTTTGCCCGGCGGATCGAAGCGGACGTTGAACCCCATCACTTTCACGCTGTGCGACGGCGGCAGGCGCCAGGTCGAATAGAACAACTTGCCCCAATACTGCGTGATCTCCGCGCTGTGCTCCTTGCCGTCCTTGTCACGGGCGATGACGGAGAGCCCGGCATCCGGGCGCGGGCTGTGTCCGAACTTCACTTCCTTCGCGCCGATGTTCGACACCCACAGTTCCACACCGACTTGCCCGCCGATCCGCCATCCCGGGGTTTCCGGCAAGCGCAGGCCAAGGCGCAGTCCGTTCAGCTGCACGCTCCAGTTCGTGAGGGTTGCGGCGAGCGTGGCGGTCGGAACGCCGACTTGTGCGTAGTCTCTTTCAGTCAGCGGTGGTTTGGCATTGGCTGTGGGATTCTTGGTCTCGGCTGGAGTTCCGGCTTTGGGAACTTCTCCTCGCGGCGCCGGCATGGGAGCCGGAACGACCTTGGGTGTTTCTGATTTCGGCTGAAGCGCCGACGGGCCACCGATCACGGCTCTCAGATCGTGATCCTTCTCCCAGTCCCCGCTCCGCAGGAGAGTTTCGATCCAGGGGGTCTTAGCGTCGGGCAGCATCGGGCGCACGAGAAGTCTCAGGCGAAGGCGACGTTGCACGTTGCCTTTGTCGTCTCGCGCTTCGAACAGCGTCAGGCTGTTCCATTCGCCGGCGTTCCACTCGCCCGGGCCGACC
>JAYUUX010000577.1:0-2073 GCA_043754645.1 Verrucomicrobiales bacterium
TATGTGCGGGCCGTGGAGGCGCTCAAACCGACCGGAGTTCCCCTGGAATTGGCGGCGTTGCAGTTCGCCGAGATCCATCAACTGCTGGACGGAGCCGCCTCGGTGCGGGCCGCGGTGGAGTTTTTCCTGAAGAAGCATCCGGGGAACATGCCGCGCAAACCGGTGCCGGTGGTCGCGGACGAGTTGCTCGCCACCAAGGAAGGGGACGGGATGAGCGCGGTCTACCTGAAGGATCTGCGGTGTCGCCTCGGCCGTTTCGCGGAGGAGTTCAAGGGACCGATCTCGGCGGTGACTCCAACGGAGATCGAGGATTTCCTGCGTCGCCTGAAGCTGACGGGCCGTTCGAGGAACAACTACCGCCGCGCGATCGGCACGCTCTTCCGGTTCGCGGAGAAGCGGCAGTATCTGGCCAAGGGAGAATCAGTGGTGTCCGGCGTGGGGCTCGCCAAGGAGGAGGAGACGGAGATCGAGATCTTCACCCCGGAGGAATTGCGGCGGCTGCTGGAGGCGGCCGAGCCGGAGCTGATTCCCTTCCTGGCGATCGGGGCGTTCGCGGGATTGCGCCATGCCGAGATCCAGCGATTGGACTGGTCCGAGGTGCGTCTGGACGACGGGTTCATCGAGATCAAAGCGGGCAAGGCGAAGACGGCGAGCCGACGACTTGTGCCGGTGCTGGACAATCTGAAGGGGTGGCTGCGGCCGCTCTGGAAGCCGACTGGCCCCGTCTGCGGGTTTGCGAACGTGTCGAAGCAGATCCTGCGGGTGACGGCCGCAGTGGACGCGACATGGCGTCGGGACAGGGCGGGAAGCGGGAGCACGGACGGCGGCGAACCCCTCTTCCGGTGGAAACACAATGCGCTGAGGCATTCGTTCATCAGCTACCGGGTGGCGGCGATCCAGAACGTGGCGCAGGTGGCTTTGGAAGCGGGCAACTCGCCCCGGATGGTGTTCACGAACTACCGGGAACTCGTGCGGCCGGCGGCGGCGCAGGAGTGGTTCGGGATCGGGCCGGAGAGGGCGGCGAAGGGTTGAGGGCGGACAACACGAGTGCGGTCGTCGGCTAGCCTACTCGTCGTATGTGATTTCGAAGATCGTGTCCGTCAGCCAGCGACGGAAGCTGTCGTTGTTCTGGAACTGTTTGAATAGCTGGGCATCGTCCTTGAACATCGCTGTCATCACCGTCTGAAGGGCCTTGTCGTGTTCGATGCGGGCGTTGGACGGAGTGTTTTTCTTCGCGTTCTGATAGGCACGGTCGGCCGCCACTTTAGGCGGAATCACCTCGAAGATTCGTTTTTCGGCGGCTTTAGCATCGGCGAAGAGTCCGCCGAACTGGTCGTTGAACGCCTTGATGATGTTCGAGAGCTTGTCCAGTCCCGGCTCGGCCTTGTGGCCGCCGCCGCCGGTGGGCACAGGCTCGATCTCCGCATCGCTATCTGGGAGCGCGATGGCCATCGTCGCCTTCTTCTCCGCGCGATAGCTGTCCATGTCGATGGATTCGAGGATGCCCTTGGAAAGATCGATGTCGATTGGCGCGGGCAGCTTGGGAATCAAAAAGTTCAGGAAAATGCTCAGCTTCTCCCACTCCTGAACGCCATAGGGGAGGATCGTGGCGAGGAAGTCGTAGGTGCGGACGAACCCCTTGGCTTTGCCTTTGAAATTCACTTGGCCGTCTTCGTCGAGTTCATCGAGGTAAACGCCCACACAGGCGTCGAGGATCGGGTCTAGTTTCTCGCGCTCCGCTCCGCCGAGATAAAGCGAAACCAATTCCGCAATCTGATCAGGCGAATAGACCTGAAACGCATCCAACTGAGCCTGGACCGTGTGCAGGTTGTTAGGGTCGGTTTCCTTGCTGAGAACCGTGGTGCGATAGTAGTCCGCGAATGCCTCCTCGATGGTTTTGGTATCGTTCTGGAAATCCAGGACGAATACGTCGTGCTTCTTGGGGTGCGCCCGGTTCAGGCGCGAGAGCGTCTGAACTGCTTTGATGCTGCTCAACACCTTGTCGACATACATCGTGTGCAACAGTGGCTCGTCGTAGCCGGTCTGGAACTTGTCCGCGCAGATGAGGAAGCG
>JAYUUX010000578.1:0-2802 GCA_043754645.1 Verrucomicrobiales bacterium
GCGAGCTCGGCCTTGATCTTCTCGGCGTTGACCAGGCTCTCCTCGATGCGCTTCCGGCGCTCATCCAGCATCTGGAGGATGGGCTTGTAGGCGAACTTCTGGAGAAGGAACGCGACGATGACGAAACTGATCAGCTGGGAGATGAAGAGCTGGGCGTTCCAGCCGAACGTTTTGACAATGCCCTCCACGATGCCAGTCCCTTCGACGGGAGCGGCGGCGGCGATCAGAAACAAGGAATCCATAAACTCAAAATCTATCGTTAGGGACAGGAACCCGGCGCCGGTTGCCCGGCACCGGGAATTGGAGGCTTACTTCACGAGGAAGATCGCGAAGAAGACGATGCCTTCGGCCAGAGCGGAGCTGAGCAGCGCCTGAACGAGGATCTTGCCGGAAGCACCTGGGTTGCGACCCACGGCTTCGGCGGCCTTCATACCGATGATACCTACTGCGATGGCGGAGCCGAGAGCGGCGAACGCCACGTGAATGTTGCCGGAGATTTCAGCCAACATGTTATTCTGTCCTTTCTTTGTGTTACTCGGCAACCCCCGCAGTCAATGCCAACGGTCAGGCGCCGAAATGGTTAAATGTTCTAGTGATGCGCCGCTTCACCATGGCCGTGGCCATGACCTTCATGGGCCTCATGGCCTTCTTCATGGTGTTCGCAGATCAGCGCGGTGAACACAGAAGTCAGCAGCGTGAAAACCAGCGCCTGCACGAAGCCGATGATCAGCTCCATGAAATAGAACGGGAGCGGGACCAGCCATCCGAAATACTTGCCGCCCGCCAGCGCCATCGCTTCAAGCAGGTTCTCGCCGGCGAAGATGTTGCCGTAGAGACGGAAGCTAAGGGAAACGGGCCGGAAGAGGATCGAGATCACCTCGAGGAGCCCAACTCCGAGGAACACCACGATGAGGATGAACTTCATGACCCCCGCAGCATCACCGCGATACAGGAAGACATGAGCCAAGGAACCGCCGACACCGTTCGACTTGATGGCCCACCAGATCCAGCAGACGAAGAACGTCAGCGCCATCGCCGACGTCATGTTCAGATCGGCGTTGGCACCACGCAGGATCGGGGTGTCAATGTGCTCGAGATGACCGGAGGCATCCGGAATGCCCCAACCAATCGAACCGACTCCCGGGATCAAGCCCGCCCAGTTGGTGAAGATGATGAAGATGAAGATCGTCGCGAAGAACCAGAAGGTCTGTTTGGCGAGATTCCAGCCCATGATGCCCTCCAAGAAACTGGCGAGAGATTCAACCAGCCACTCCCAGAAATTCTGCAGGCCAGCGGGGACCATCTGCATCTTGCTTGTGGCCGCCTTGGCGAAAACGATCAACCCCAGCGCCACAATCCACGTGACAACCATCGAGTTGGTGACCTTGAAAAAGCCCAGCTCAACAACGACCGGCGCGTAGGTCGACAGCCCACCACCCTCAGCGGCATGGCCGGCAAGCGGAGCAGCCAAAAGGGCGGCAGGAACCAGAAGCTGTTTGATTAGGCGCATCGACGCAAAACCGCTCGAAGAGGTCAGCAGGACACGGCTCTGCGACACGACTTTTCCCGAACGGAGGCAGGACGTTTGCTGATCGTGAAATTTTTCACAAGCAGTTTTTTCCGAATTTGGCTTGCCGCATACTCAGCCCGACCGAGAACCCTTAAAACCCTTTCCAACAGCGAAATGCGGCTCCTATCGAATGCCGCGACTGTCCAAGAACCACCGCCGGATAGCCAATGGTGATGGGCTGGGACAGCCAGGGAGTCGATCCGCCCGGACGCTCCACGGTTCACTTCGGTGTTGGAGCCGCTTTGATGCGTGAGTTTGTCGGCGCCCGCTCATCCGGAGCGAGCACGTTGAGCGTGGACGCGCGGATGGATCCGGCCGTGGGAACCGGTCGAACGGATTCACGGGAGAACTCGGGATGGGGATTCGCCGTTTCGAACCGCTGCGATACGAAGGGCAGCGTCCCGTTGAAATACCAGTTCCTGTATACGAGCAACCCGATCAGAATGACCAATCCAGCAGATTCCCGAAACTTCGGGCTGCGGACGAACGATCCCCAAGTGAACGGCTCTTGGCGTTTCTCCTCGGCGGCCAGTTTCGCAGGCAACGCCTCGGCTTCAGGCAAGGCTGTGAGCCAATCGATCCCTTCGAACGGCAGGAACTTTAGACGGTAGAAGTAGGAGTCGCAGCCCGGCTTGAAGCAGTAGCCCTTGTGGAGCCGGTTTAGTTTCGGGTTGGCAAGCTGCGTGTCGCTCGCGGCATCGAGCAATGCCACGAGGTCGGCCTCCCGCAACTCGGACGCACAGGACTCGCACGCGACGTGGATACTGCCCGCGTAGACAGCCCGTATTTTCTCCGCCGAAAGGCCCTTGGCAAAGAGGGAGCGGGCCAAGTTTCTCAAAAGACCCCAAACGGCCTCGACCCGGACCTGCCGGGAGACTTCTTCCGGGCCTTTCAGCTCCGAGGGAGGGTTCATGGACGGGACGATGATTCGATCGCTTTATACCACATCCATTGCCGGGTGGCTTCGTAGGGATGGAGATAGTCTCCCTGCAACGACGGGGAGAAGTTGTGCAAGCCCGCATGGGAATCGGCGAACAGCACCGCCGACTGGAAGTCGGACCGGGCGTTCCGCGGATCGGAGATCTCGCCCGCGCCGACGCCGTAGTGCCATTGATGCCACTGGGCATCCCCGGCGGCGTTGGCATAGATGCGGGCGGGAGGTTCATACATGACAATGTAGCGCGTCGTGTCGGGCACCCATGAAGTGGGTTTGCCGGCGAGAACCCCGTCGA
>JAYUUX010000579.1:0-5695 GCA_043754645.1 Verrucomicrobiales bacterium
CCACGTTGAAGGACCGGGTCCAAACACCCTTAGGCGGCAGATCCACCACCTCGTCGTCTCCGGCCGGCTTCATCGGCGCGCGATGGACGCGGATGCCGCCGGAATCGACGAACCACAAATCCGCATCGAGCGGCCAACGGAATCTCACGACCGCCGAGCCCGCGTTGGTCACGCCGATCGTCAGCGGAATATCCCCAAGGGCAGGCAGGCGCCCGGGGCCGGTGACCGCGGCATCGATGCCGGTGCGTTTCACGCGGTCGGTGCGTTGCCCAAGATACTCGGCCACGGAAACCAGCGTCACCTGCTCGGGAGCGGTCGAGACTTCGCCGCGCCACAGAGCCACGAACCGCGGCACGGGTGGCTGCTGTTCCGGCAGCACGCCGATGTAGCGCCCGCTGATCTCGTAGCGGCCGGAGTTGGTCAGGAAAACCCAGTCGGCCAGCTGCGATTCAAACGCCTGCTCCGACTGCGCACGGATGATGGCGGGCTTGGCGAACTGGTGCGCGGAGTTGGGTCCCGGCGGAATCCGCGGCAACTCCACCCCGTCCTTACGGACCGTGAGCCGCCCGTTCAACCGGCAACAGGCCTCCCAGGTAAAGGCCAGTGGACTCGGAGTGCCGTTGGTAAAATGCCAGAAGAGCTGGATCGGGTCGCCGATGACATGGGTCTCAGCATCGGGGATCTCGAGACGCGCGGAGACGGCCGGTTCGGCGGCGACTGTTGATGGCCCGGTCAATGCGAAGAACCCGAAGCACCCCGCCACCATCAGGACGTAAAGGTAGGGCGGGCTTCCAGCCTGCCCCGAGCGGACAAACGGCTTCCTTCGAAGCGATCGCAGCTTCCACCTTCGATGTTCGACGTTCGCCATGAGACCTCGCTGGGCAGGCAGGATGCCCGCGCTACATTGGCTGTGACTTGTGCCTTACTTCCGAAAGTGGACGACGTCGGATCACTTCGCCTCCGACACCACGATGTCGTCGAATTGGATCGGAGTTCCGGCGAAGGGATTGCCCCAGACCGACGCCTTGCCGGACGACGGTGCGGTCGTGGTCTCCGTGGAGACCTGCCATTCCTTCGGCTCTTCGGCTCCGCTCCAGGCCTTGCCTTCGAGCTTCCACGTTCCGGCCTTCACCTCGGTGAGCTTCAGCTTCAGCGACGTCCAGGAATCCGATTTCCAGTCGAACGGCACGGTGGCGACGACCGCGTCTTCCTTGCGGATCTCGAGTGCCTTCTTCATCGGCGCGACCATCAGCTTGTGGCCGGCGACGCCGTTGAGCCCGACGCCGAAGGTCGGTCCGCGACGGCCCTTGAGCGTGCCGTGGATCTTGGCCGAGACGGACATGTTCGTCGTGCCCGCGGGGCCGAAGAGCACGCCAAAGGTGTCGAGCGGAGCGCCGGGCAGTTCGAGCACCTTGTTGCCGCCGGCCTCGACGACGGTGAATCCGCCGTCGAGCACCATGAGCGCGTCCGGCAACTTGCCGACCTCGGTGTCCGAGAAGTCGGTCTTGAACAGCGTCTTCTCCGCCGCGCCGCAGTGCATCGCAGCCGCGAGGGCCAGCGTTCCAATCAAAGTCAGTTTGTTCATCGAGTGAGTCTTCAGGTTAAAAATTCAATTGGGTTACCCACAGGGTTGACCCGCCTTGCGGCGGATTCGTTCGACGGCGGAGCGGCAGCTCCGCCCTACCAATACTAGGTAGGGCCGCACTGCTGCGCGGCCGTAATCCAAACCGGCCGCCAGGCCGGTCTCCGGCATGTATCGATCCTTCCTCATGCGGCTTGTTTCTTGGATCTTCAGTATTGGAAGCTGGCGAGTGTTCATCTGCCGTCAATCCAGTCCCTCAACGCCTTTCTAGTTTCGCCTGACGCCTTTGCGAACTCCCGAAATCCCATTCGGAACCCAGCCACAACACGGGGCTGCATGAGCGTAGCCAGCGCGAAGCAGCAAACAATAAAACCACCAAGCGCCATCCAACCCAGAGCGCTCTTCATGGCCGCGGCGAAACAGGCGGTCGCTCCGATGGCCAACGAGACAAACCAAAGGCTGACCGATCCCCGGAGCAATCCCTCGCGGCTTGTTAGCTTTGATCTGTGTTTATCCGCGTTCATCTGTGGGCAGAAACTCTTCACTGGTTCCGCAGCGCTTCGAGCAATTGCCCGCGCATGGCGAAACGTGTCGCCAGCCACGTCCAGAGCAGGCCGTTCGCCGCGATGGCGGCCAGCGTCACCGCCAGCGAACCCCACGGCATGTCCGATCCGGGCCGCAAGGCCGGCAGCACCGCGATGAACGCGGCCACCATGCCCAGCACCAGTCCGGCCCATAGCAGCGTCACATGCTCGCGCAGCACCAGTCCGCGCAGCTTACGGCGGCTGAACCCGACGGCCTGCATCACCGCCAGTTCGCCGCGGCGTTCGAGCACGTTGCGCAGCACCACCACGCCGAGACCCGCGCTGCCGAGCAGCAGACCGAGCCCGCCGAGGATCTGGAACGTGCCCAGATACGTGTTCTGCACGGCATTGAACTGCGCCAACCGCGCCGCAGCCGGCGTCAGCTCCAGCCCGAAGTCCTGCAACGAGCGGGACAAGGCGGCGGAGACGTTGCTGGAGGTGTTCGACGGTGCGTCGATGAGGAACATTCGATATCCGGCGATGGACGGGAACCGGGCCTTGAACGCGGCTTCGTCGATCAGGAGTTGGCCCTGGAGGATGGAGTTGGCCACGCCGCCGACGATGCGGACCTTGAACGGCTGCCCACGTTCGTCCACGTAGTCGAGCGTGTCGCCGATCTTCTTGCCCATGGCCCACTGGATGGAATTGGCGTCGCCGATGGCCGCGACTTCATCAGGCCCAAGGGGAGAACCGTTCGCCGGATAAAATTCGCTCTTCACCAGAGCCTTCCAAGGAGCGGCGGCCATGGACTTGTCGGCCAGCCCGGCAAACGTGAACGCCCCGCGCTGCGCCAGCAGCTCCGGATTCACGCCGAGCAGGCGCGGACGTTGGGCGCGGCTGAGGTTGAGGCAACTGGCCTCGTCGCCGTCCTTCACGCGCATCGGCACGAAGGAAACGCCAGCCAGCGGCTTCTCGGGAAGGTTCAGGTTTTCGCGGCCGCGCTCCGTGTTCGGATCGTCGACGATGGGCAACGAGCTCTCACCGATGAACGCAAAGCCGCCGGTGCCCGCCGTGCGCTTGGTTGAATCGAGGTTCGCGTCGAGCCGGTTCGCGCCGACGGCCACGATGAGGAAACTGCCCGAGGCCAGCAGAGCGATGGTCGCGAGCGAACGTTTGCGGCGGCGTGCGATGGCGCGCGTGGCGAGGTCGGCCAAGGTAGGACAGGCATCTTGCCTGTCCGCCGAGGGCAGGCTGGAAGCCCGCCCTACCTTCAACTTCATCCACCAGCTCGCGAACAGTATCCCGCCGATGAGGAGGAAACTTCCTCCGCCGAAGAACGCACCGCCCTGCGCCTGCTTGTCGGGCAATCCGAAGGCCGCTCCGACCATGGCCAATGCGAGAATCACAAAGACAAGGGCGAGCCACGGCTTCGTAGGCCGGGCGTCCGCGCCCGGCCTGTTGGTGTTCCTTTTGGAGCCGTCCACATGCTCCAACTGGCCGGGCGCGGACGCCCGGCCTACCACCGCGAAATCCTCCACCACGCCGCCTTCGGCCAGCAGTTCGCGCGCGGGACGTTTGCCCTGTTTGCGGAGCGCGAGCCAGAGCGTGATCGTGGCCACGGCGACGCCCGAGAGCAGGCCGGTCACGAGCGTGGGCAGCGTGATGTAGAAGCCCATCGACGCGCCGCCGATGGCCTCGTTCCACACCGAGTTCAATCCGGCGATCATCGCCTTCGCGTAGAGGATGCCGCCGACCACGCCGATGATTCCGCCGACGAAGGCGAGCGCCACGCCTTCGCCCAGCAGGAGCCGCCGGACCTTGCCCGGCTTGAAGCCCAGCGCCAGCAGCGTGCCGATCTCCGTCGCGCGCTGTTCGAGGCCGAACTGGAAGAGCATCGACATGAGGATCAGCGCGGCGGCGATGAGGAAGAAGCTGAAGCCGATGAACAGCCCGCCGAAGTCCTGGCCTTCGCTCGCGCCCTTGAGCGCCTGTTCGCGGACCGGCTCGAACCGCAGGCCCACGTCGGCCGGGTTCAAGTTGGCGAGGATGCCCTTTTCGATCGCGGCCTTGGTCTGCTCCGCATTGTGGCCGTCCTCCAGGACCCAGCGGATGGAGGTGAGATTGCCCCAGCGGTTCGACCACATCTGCTGGCCGGCGGCGAGCGTGACGAAGGCCTTGGGCGTGCCCTTATGCTGGTTCCAGTAGGTCTCGTCCTTGTCGCGGATCTTGTGCGTGAGCGGGAAGCCGGCGTCCCACTCCTTCGTGCTCTCGGCCTTGGCCACGCCGGGGAAGTCCGGCATGAGCGTGCGGTCGAAGTGGATGCCGGCGAGCGGGACGACGCTGCGGACGCGGAAGGCGTTGGTGCGTTCGATCAACTGGCTGCCGGAATCGGCCACGAAGTAGCGCACGGCCACGGCATCGCCCGGCTTCACGTGCAGATCGTCGGCCAGCCACTGGTTCACGACGATCTCGTCGTTCTTCATGTCCGCCGGCGTGTAGGGCGGACCGACGGCGGTGACCATGGAATACGGTGTCTGGTTCGTGCCCGACGTCAGGAGATTCACCATGTAGGTGAGGATGGGGACGGGGGCGGATGCCGGATTCCCGATGCCGGATGCCGGAGTGGCGGCGAGCGCGGCGGAGATGACGGGTGGATCGAGGAAGACGCGTGGACTTGAGAGGCGAACGTTTCTCAGAGGGAATGCCTGTTCGTCAGTTGTCAGCTGGATGTCTGAAAGCCACCAGGTGGCTTTGGTGACCTTCTCCAACAACTTCGACTGCTTATCACCGTCGTCGTATACCCCTCTTGCGTAACGGGGCCCCCGGATTTCGATTCCAAGGGATGTCAGCCAATTGAAAAACTTGTCGATCGGTCCGGGCTTAAACTCGGTCTGATAACCGTAGGCAAATGCGACGCCGAAAAAGTTCAGCTTTGGGGCCGCTTTGCTCGAGCCTTGGACCAGACCGGCGGCACCATTCAGTTCGGCGAGTGAAACAAATGCGTTGAGAGGCGCGGTAGGCGAAACCAGCGGGGAAAAGTCCGTCAAAAGCCCTTCCGACGAAACATCGGCCACCTTGAGCCTAAGGGCGATGGTCGCATCGTCCTTCGTCGCAACAACGGCGTCCTTGGATAGCGCCGACGGCTTTGGAAAGCGGAAGACTACTTCGTCCCCGGCTTTCGCGTTCAACTTGGACGCGAGAGCTTGGTTCAGAATCACCAGCCCCTTTGTGAGCTTTATCGGAGTCGAAAACTTTTCACCCTGTCTCGGACGACGTTGTGGCCGAAGCTTTGCTGTCTGATCATCTGGCAAGCCGATTAGTTGAACTTGGTTTGCCCTCGCTGAACCATCGGCCGCCACGGCAATGCCGGGGAGCATCAATCCCGCTGGTCGAAACACTGGATCATCCAGCGTCTCCCTCTTGTAAGACCGCCCGTCGATGATTCTTTTTGGAGGAGCTTCCGCCCCCGTCAGGACCGGGTCTTTCAAGCCAACGAGAAGCCTATCGACGAAGTTGGTCGCGAAGAAGCGGTCCCCGGAGTTGATCAGATAGCCGCTGACAGCAAGTCGGCTTACAGCCCTCTCGTTGA
>JAYUUX010000580.1:0-2709 GCA_043754645.1 Verrucomicrobiales bacterium
CGTTCCCGGTCTCACTTGGGACGAAACGCGCCGGCGCATCAAGCGCCTCGTCGGTTCGTGACGCTGACGACCTCGCCCCTCGTAGCGCACCCTCGTTTCGGAACCGGCCTGACCGGCGTCCGCGAGATGCTCTGTTCGGCGGGCGGCTCTCCCCTTCCTGCCTCGCTCCTGTCGAACCGGCAATCGAGCCGGGCCGAGACGACGCTGAGGAAGGGGTTCGATCGGATTTGCCTACCGTTCTTCGTGCGGATGGATTTCGTTTCTACTTCTTCAGCAACGAGCGAAGCGAGCCTCCCCACGTGCATGTGAGCAGGGGTCGCGGCGTGGCCAAAGTGTGGTTGAGTCCGCTCGTCGTGGCATACGCAGAGGGCTTGAATCCGGCCGAGGTGCGGCGGATGCGGGAGTTGGTGTTCACCAACCGTGCTATGTTCTGGAGTCGCTGGAATGAGCACTTCGCACGTTAGCGCGCCGGCCGCCCGGGCCGTGGACATCAGCTTCACGGACGACGCCCTTGTTGTCCGCCTTCGGGACGGCCGCATCCTCAGTGTGCCGCTCGAGTGGTTCCCGACGCTCCGGAAGGCGACGATCGAGCAACGGTCGAATTGGGAGTTGCTCGGCGACGGGATCGGAGTCCACTGGCCCGACCTGGACGAAGACATCTCGATCGCGGGCCTGCTCGGCCTTCCAGACTGAGTTCTAGGATGAGCCCGATGTCGGACCAGCCCCTCACCCTCGGCAACCTCGCCACGGCTCTGGCGCAGTCGCAGACCGTGAACGAGGCGATCACGACAGCGAGCGCCGAGCGCAATTGAACTTCGACGCGATCTGCCACACGCTCGACGACCTTCTCCGTGCGCGTGCGGACGATCTTCATCCGCAAGTGCGCCACCTTGAAGAACGCGTCGCCCGAGGGGACTAGAGTCATGCGCCGGTTCCTGATCGTCCTGGAGAAGGCTGACGGCAACTTCTCGGCCTACCTGCCGGATCTCCCAGGATGCGTTGCGACCGGAACCACGCCGGAAGAGACCACGGCTCGGATGCGCGTCGCCATCGAGATGCACGTCCAGGGACTGCGCGACGACCGCCTGCCGATTCCGGAGCCTTCGGCGACCGCGGAATACGGGGAGGTGGCCTCTTAGGGCCTGGAGCGGATGACGCAAAACGAGGCGCTGATCTACGAGACGCTTCTCCAGTTTCATCGCGAGGTATTCCTCCCTGACTTCGAGCGCCTGCTCGACGAGATGTTCGAGCGCCGGATCAAGCCTCGGTTCGACGAGATCAACGGTCATTTCGACGCGAATCCTCACGAGGCTCGACAAGCTGGAGAGCAAGGCTGTGGACCGTAGCCCGTCGACGACCTAGCGGGCAGCCTTCTTCAAGAGCTCCGCGATACGCGGATGACCAAGTTCGAGCGCCTTCGTCGCGGCGTCCTTTCCGTCGGGAAACTTCGCGTCGGCGCGCGCGCCGCACTGCAAGAGGCGTGAAACGAGGGATTCGCAGCCGAACTGAACCGCGAACAGAAGCGGCGTGGCGCCCTTCGAATCTGACGTTTCGCACTGTGCGCCGGCCTTGACGAGATCGTCCATCACCGCCAAGCGCTCATCGTCCAGACAGCTCTGGATGCGGGCGAGCCGGTGGATCGCCGTCACTCCGTCATGCCGTGGCCGATAGTTTGGGTCGGCGCCGGCGGCCAGGAGTTGGGCCACGACGGCCCGGTCTCCCCAGAAGGTCGCCTGTTTCAACGGCGTGTCGCCGTAGCTGTCTTCAACGTTGACCTTGGCGCCGGCGCGTAGGAGCGCAGGGACCACTTTCGCATGCTTGAAGAAGATGGCCTGTCCGAGAGGAGACGCGCCGGTTGAATTCGTGATGTTGGGATCGGCTCCGCTCGCGAGTAGTGCATTTGCCACCGCCACGTCGTCCCGCATTGCTGCGTGATGAAGCGCGGTCTCTCCGCCGAAGCGAGTCTTGGCGTTTGGATCGCTCCGCGCGGCGAGGAGCAAGTTGACGATCTCCGAATTCCCCTCTTGCGCCGCGTAGTGAAGGGGGGTCTGCCCGAGGTCGCCTTGCCGATCGAGGGAAGCACCGCCGGCCACGAGACGGCGCACCTCCGCGACGTTTCCTGCCTTGATGGCGTCTTGTAGGCCGGTTTCGACGATCTGCCCCGACATGAATCGGCTGGTCTGGGCGAGCATCTCCGCCAGCGATGGGTCGTCCGACACGGCGTCTCGGACGATCGAGTTGGAGCCCAGGCGGCCAATGGCCTCCGAAGCGGCGCTCCCCTCCGGCAGTTGGAGCGAATTGACGGTTCGGAGAATGGTCGTGATTCCCTGTTCCATCCTGTCCGCTCGCTGTTCGGCTCGGTCGACCAGGTCCTGTTGCCGTTTCTCCTTGGCCTCCGCTTGACGCCATGAGATCAGCTCCAGAATCACCGTTAACGCTAAAGCGGTGACCGCTACGTATCGCGCTCTCCGCCCCGCCGGCGTCAGTTTCACGTGATGAGCACGGTCGGGGTCGTCGGTGACGAACTTGAACCACCATGCCCCGGCAAATGCCAGGCCCGTCGATAGCAGCCAGACCAGTGACTTCAAGGCGAGGATCATCGAGCCTCCACTGGCGAGCCGAGTTCCGTCAATGCTTTTCCTTGTCCATTACGGCGCGCAGCCCGATGCTCGACAGGCCGCCGCCGGGACGCGCCGCCAGCTGCTCCAT
>JAYUUX010000581.1:0-2506 GCA_043754645.1 Verrucomicrobiales bacterium
GGGGCGGATCTAATCATCACCTACGCCGCAAAGGAGGCGGCGAAGTGGCTAAACGAGGCTTGAGTGCGGCCCCCATTTCGTCTCCTTCAGCCGGACCCCATAAATTCTACAGCGAGAGGAACCGGTCTGATGTTCCCGACAAACGGCTCTCCGCAATGAACGAGGACTGAAGCCGGATCCGGCTAGGGTGTTTGGGTGATAGAACCAGACTGCATGATCGCCCAGATGATGAGCCCGATGATCACGACTCCCAACACGATCGCGCCCACGATGAACAACTTGGTGCCGCTGTTCGTCTTCTTGGCGAAGGCGGAATCCTTGGCGAAGGACGTCGCCTGGGTCGCCCCAAGATCGTCGATCTTGACTCCCTTGCCGATGACCTGGGTGCGATCAACGGACTTCTTGGCCGAAGCCCCTTCGATTCCTTCGACCCGGATCTCGACCTGGCCGAGGCGGAGAATCTGGCCTGAAGGAATCGGCGCTTCGCCGGTAACCTGTTTGCCATTGATGAAGGTGCCGTTGGTGGAATTGAGGTCGCGCACGACCACTTCTGTTCCCATCAACAGGATCTCGCAGTGGTGGCTGGAGACGGAAGGATCCGACACCTGGAAGGAGTTGTCCTCGACGCGGCCGACGGTGATTTTGTCCGTCTTCAGTTCATAACTGAGTCCGGCGAGGCCTTGGCTGAGGACAACAAGCTTGGGCATAAGGGGATTGGTAAGGCTGGTTTATCGGATGCGAGATCGCTGAGTCAACCGGTTTATCCTCAGGGCCCGGGGCGTGTGCCCGCTCTAGGCCGTCAAAATCATGCTGCGGAACTCGGCAAACAAAGACGTGGAATCGTGCGGTCCGGGTGAAGCTTCGGGGTGATATTGCACGCAGAAAAGCTTCTTCGAACGATGCCTCAACCCTTCGACGGTCTGGTCGTTCAGGTTGATCCGGTTGACCGAGACATCGGAGGGCATCGAAGCCGCGTCGACCGCGAAACCGTGGTTTTGTGAGGTGATCTCGACCTTGCCGCTCTCAAGATCCTTCACCGGCTGGTTGCCACCGCGATGGCCGAACTTGAGCTTGAAGGTTTTTCCGCCGAGGGCCTGGCCGAGAATCTGATGGCCGAGACAGATCCCGAACGTGGGCAAGCCGGAATCCACGAGCGCCTTCACTTCACGGACGATTGCCCCCAAGGCGGCCGGATCACCGGGACCATTGGAAAGAAACAACCCCGCAGGCTTGTGCTTCAGGACCTCCGCCGCGGTCGTGTGGGCCGGCACCACCTGCACCTTGAAGCCGTGCTGACGCAGCCGGCGCAGGATGTTGTATTTCATCCCGAAATCGTAGGCGACGATCGGCACATCGGCAGGTGGAAGCGGCTTGCGGACATTGCGGGCATCCGCGACGGCTCCCGCCTGGACAAGGCTGAACGCCGCCGACTGCCTGTCCTCAGGATCCCACTGGAACGCCTGTTTGTGGGTGACTTCGCTGACGTAGTCGCGACCCTCCATGCCGCCCCAGGCTTTCGCCCTGGAAATGGCTTCCGCGTCGGACATCGCAAGAGTCGAGATGCACCCGCTCAACGCTCCCCGGACGCGCAGTTTCTTGGTCAACGAGCGCGTGTCGATTCCTTCGATGCCGGGAATGCCGTGCTTCTTGAGATACTCGTCGAGGGAACAATCGGCCCTCCAGTTGCTGACGACGGGTGAAAGTTCGCGGATGACGAATCCGGCGACGTGCGGAGCCCACGATTCCACGTCCTGTTCGTTGATGCCGTAGTTGCCGATCAACGGATAGGTCATCGTCACGATCTGCCCCTTGTAGGAGGGATCGGTGAGGATTTCCTGATAGCCGGTCATGGAGGTGTTGAAACACACCTCGCCGGCCGTGGCGCTATCGGCGCCAAAAGCCCTTCCGTGGAATACTGAACCATCTTCAAGGGCCAAAATCGCTTGCTTCATCGTAGAAATGCGGCGCGATGCTAGGAGCGACCCCCGTGAGGTCAAGCGACAATCCCAAGATCGCTTTGCGCTGGACTCAAACACCAGTAATCAACCACGGAAGGCCACATTCCCCGCCACCACGGTGCCGGTCACCTTGCCCCTCATGGGCCATCCGTGGAACGGGCTGTTCTTCGACTTGCTGACCGACGCCATCCGGTCATACGTCCATTCCGCATCGGGATCGAAAACCGTGACATCGCCGTCACATCCCACGGTCAGCCGCCCCTTCGTTCGCAGTCCAAGCAGCCTGGCCGGATTGACCGTGAATTTCTCCAACATGGACGACAGGGAAAGGCGCTTGGTGTGGACCAGCTGCATCAGGGAAAGCGCGAGTTCGTTTTCCAGTCCAGTGATGCCAAACGGCGCGTAGTCGAACTCGACTTCCTTCTGGTAGTCGCAGTGCGGTGCGTGGTCGCTGGCCAGCACCTCCAGAGTCCCGTCCGCCAAGCCTTCGAGGATGGCCTCACGATCCGCCGCCGAACGGAGCGGCGGGTTCATCTTGAAATTCGTGT
>JAYUUX010000582.1:0-18331 GCA_043754645.1 Verrucomicrobiales bacterium
CGTCCGCCATTCCTCGCACCCTACGTTCCGGATGAAGAAGCCCGGTCCGTCCGCAAGGTGGCCTTGGGACCAAAGCGTCAGGCGCGCTTCGGCGTGAACGCGTGATCTCCTGAAAATGGAGCTGCGGAGCATCGCATCGCCGTCGAGTCAGGTTGGACAGAACCGCCACTCCTCCGCGAGTTGTCCGGGCCGAAGGCCCAGCCACAAACCAGCCCAGGGCAACGCCCTGGGTTCCAGTCACACCTAAGATCCGAGCCCTGAAAGGGCGAAACACCCTTCCGTGTCCCGCCCTTTCAGGGCTCGGGCGGAATTCTTGAAATTCAATTCCCAGGGCGTTGCCCTGGGCTGGCTTGAGGCCGCGCTTTCAGCGCTTCCAAGAGAGCCCAAGCACTCGGCCACGCCCAGTTTGCAGGTTGAAGGTTGTTCTCGGGCGGAGAAGGCTCGGCTTGATGAATCCCGCAAACTGGAGGAGCGGCCTGTCTGAGCTGGCCCGGATAAGCGCTGCCTTCCCATGGATTTTGCTGCTCGTTGCCCTCTCCCGATCGCTTGACCTCATGCTCGATCTGATCGCGCGGTCGGGTGCAATGCCCAATGCCCCTGCCTCGATCAACTGGCTCTATGTCGCCGCACCAACCGGTCGTGGTGCAATCGTGGCTGGAGTGGCGTTGCTGATCGAATCGATCTTCGTCAGGGAAGTTCGATGGAGTCTTCGTTACGCCCCGTTTGCAGTTCTAGCAGCAGCGCTGGTTTTCGCAGGGGTCACATGGGCGGACATGAATGGTGTCGCCCAAGCTGCCCCGCCCCACCAGCCGACCCGATTGGTGAGCGACATCCTTGTTGGCTTCATGGCTTTCGCAGCAGTCGGCTACCGGATCTTCACTTCCAACCGAAAACGGCGTCTCGACTGAACGCGCCGGAGACTTACCTCACCCGTTCCAGCACTTCGCGGATCAGACCCTCCGCCACCTTGCAGCCCCAGCGCACTTTGCCGAGCTGTTCGGCGAGGACGAACTTGATCTCTCCGGCGCTCACCTTCTTGTCCAGCTTCATGGCCTCGAACATCCGCCGCGTCTGGACCGCGTTCAGCCGGATGGTCACGGGCAATCCGGCCGCGATGAAGAGTTGGCGGATGCGTTCCACCGATTCGCCGGAAAGCTGAAGCAGTTCCTTCGAAAGATGCGCGGCGGCAACCTGCCCGATGGAGATGGCTTCGCCGTGGAGATACTTGCCGTAGCCGGCCGTGTTCTCGATGGCGTGGCCGATGGTGTGGCCGAAGTTCAGGATCGCCCGCAGGCCCGTCTCCGTCTCGTCCTGCCCGACGACGTCCGCCTTGATCTCGCAGCAGCGCGCGACGACTTCGGCCAGCGTCTTGGCGTCGAGCTTGAGGAGTTTGGGCAACTGCGCTTCCAGCCGACGGAAGAGCGGTTCGTCATGGATGATGCCGTATTTGATGACCTCGGCCAGGCCGGCGCGGAACTCGCGCTTGGGCAGCGTCCGCAGCGTGTCGAGATCGCAGAGCACAAGGCGCGGCTGGTGAAACGCGCCGACGAGATTCTTACCCGCCTTGAGGTTCACGCCCACCTTGCCGCCCACGGAACTGTCCACCTGCGCCAGCAACGTCGTGGGCACCTGCACGAAGGGAATGCCGCGCAGATAACTCGCCGCCACGAAGCCCGCCAGATCGCCCACCACGCCGCCGCCCAGCGCAACGACGAACGACTTTCGCTCCAGCCGATGCGCGGCGAACTGGTCGTAGAGCGCGCCGACGACGTTGAGGCTCTTCGACGTCTCGCCCGCCTTCACCGTGCAGACGATGGGCTCGAAGCCGGCCGCCTTGAGCGAGGCCACGGCGGCTTTGGCGTAGCGCGGACCGACATTGCCGTCAGTGACCACGGTGCAACGCGCGCCCAGGCCGAGCTTGCGGCATTCCGCGCCGAGCTTCTTCAGCAAACCGCCACCGACAAAGATGTCATAACTGCGCCCGCCAAGCGGGACATTCACTGTGCGCATGGCCGCAGGCTAACGGCTGACCAAGCACCGGCGCAATCCATCGCCCGCGGGCTTGGTGGGAACGACTTGGGTAACGACTGGAATGCCGATCTCCGATCGGGCGTGGCTACTGTGATGTCCCGCGAACGTGGCGGGTCGGAGGCCGGCGCTCCGGATCAACTCCCCACTCGACAGCCAATCCTCCCTTATTAGCCTGTATTAATGATCAAGCAGGTCTCCGCCCCGCATAACCCAGCAGCTTAAAACATCCAAGGCGGGCCGCTAGAAACACGCATCTCATGGGCTACGATTTTCACATCACGCGCCGCAGTGACTGGGCGGCCACAGGTGACGACATCACAACAGAAGAGTGGCTAGCGTATGTTCGCGAAGATGCCGAGTTGACGCTGACCAGCACGAACGGGCCATACCACGCTGTATGGATTGGACCGTCCCGACAATCGGAGCCCTGGCTTGATTGGTCACGCGGCCAGATTTACACGAAGAATCCGGACAGCCCGCTGATCGATAAGATGATTGAGATCGCCGAAAGGCTTGATGCCACAGTGCAAGGCGACGACGGCGAGATTTACGACAAGGGAGCAAAGGGACCGAACTCCGACTACACGCCACGTCAGCCGACGCTTACGCTTCGAAAGAGAGTCGCTGGTTGGCTCAACCGATTGCGTCCATTGCGCAAGGCTTCGATTACGCACGAACCGTTGCTTTTTGGTGTAGGTGACCGAGTGCGCGACCCTTGGGGAAACGAGCACACCGTTACGGCGATTGACCCGACTGCAGAGCACGGGATGGGAATCATCCGAACGCAACTTTCCGACGGAACAGAGGTGGCCCACATGATGATTGCGCATGGCCTCGTTCCGTTCGCTGGGAAGTAGGCGCACAAACAACCTGATCCCTTGAGTAAGTAGTTCGGCACACCCTCACGGCGTCAGCGTGCGGAAGAAGGTGTTCGTGAGTTTGGGGTAGTTCATGACGGCGAATTCGCCCAGCCCTTGGAAGTCGGTGCGGATGCCGGCGAGGTCGATACAGTTCGTGTTCGAGAGGTTCGTGTTCACCGGCAGGCGTTAGTCGCGGCGCGGAAGTCCAGGACGCTCGTTCCGCCTGAAGCGGCTTGTGCAGCCGGCATCGAGCTTCGGCGGCTACAGCCTCCCGCCAAACGGCGGACCGTTCTTTACGAGACGGAAACCCACGTCGGAGCGGCTCCGCCACGGCTCCAAGTGGTCGCGCGCGGACGTGCGGAAGGCCGACTGGAGGCCTTCCGGAGAAAGCCAGGATCCACCGCGGATAACACGGCCGGGGGCGTCCTTCGGCCGACCGCCGTCTTCGGCGACCGGACCGGATGGATTGGTCTCGGTCTCCCGGGTGTAGGCGTTGGCGCCGAACCAGTCGTAGCACCACTCGGCCACGTTGCCGGACAGGTCGTAGAGGCGATAGCCGTTGGGCTTGAAGGAGGCCACGGGCGCGGCTCCGCGATAACCGTCGAGGCCCAGATCGGTCGCCGGGAATTCGCCCTGCCAGACATTGGCCCGGAGGTCGTTGGTCGTCTGCGCATCGCTGCCCCACGGAAAACGCTGTTGAACCATGCCGCCGCGCGCGGCGTATTCCCATTCGGCCTCGGACGGCAGCCGCTTCTTGGCCCATTCGGCGTAGGCGCTGGCGTCGTCGTAGGCCAGATGGACTACGGGGCGGCGGCCGAAGCCGGCATTCGTCGAACCCGGGCCTTCCGGTCGATGCCAGCAGGCGCCGGGCACGAAACGAAACGGACTGCCGGGAGTGGCCGCTGCGCCGGCGAAAACCCACGAGCCGGGTTGCTGTTCGCTTTCCGGCAGGCCCATGGCCTTGCGCTGGTCGGCCGGGCGTTCGGCCAGGGTGAGGTAGCGGGTTTCCTTCACGAACTTCTCGAACTGCTCGTTGGTGACTTCGCTGCCGTCCATCCAGAAGCCGCGCTGGCGCACGGTGTGGACGGGGCGCTCGTTGGCGGGGCCGTTGGTGGAGCCCATGAGGAATTCGCCGCCCGGCACCCAGAACATGCCGGCGGGCGCTGTCTCTGGCACATTGTGTCCAAGGGCACCTGCCGGCCGGGCGCGGCGGGCATCTTCCTTCGCGACGCTGCGCATGACGACGACCGACCCGATGGAAACGCCAACCAGGGCGATGCCGAGCGCGATCCAGAAATAGCGCATCGGGACCTGGTGGTCGCGGGGATCTTCGGACTCGCTCTGGTTCGGATCTGGGTCGTGGATGCTCATCAATATGGTGCTCTGCCGTCGTCGCACGGACCGACGGGTCCCGGACTATGGAGGGGTGTCCGGCAGTTTTCCAGCGGCCGAATCGGCGAGCCGATTGCCAAAGTCGCCAAGCGCCGTTTAAGTCTCGCTCATGCAAGAAAAAGGAAACGGAAAGCTCTTCGCCGTCTTGGGCGTCGGTTTCCTCCTGTTGATCATCGCCTGCTACATCGGTTGGAAGGTGAGCCATGGCGACGCGACGGGCAGCGATTCGGCATCGGGCAAGGGCGGATCCGAAGTCATCTCGAACGCGCCCGTGCGGCGGATCTTCGGCACGAACAGGCCCGGTGTCGCGGCCGAGATCCCGCCCGGCCTTCGCCCGACGCGTTTGCCGGAGTGGCGCGAGAAGATGGACGACATCCTCACAGCCGAAGGGGTTAGCGAGGAGAAGAAGGCGGAACAGCTTGCCGCCATGATCCCTGGCCAGCCGCCCGAGGTGCAGAACGAGGCCGCGCGCGAGATGTCGCTCATCCTGAGCGACACGAACTACGCGCCCGCCGCGAAGCTGCTGTTGAGCCCGGGCACACCGACCAACGTGTTCAACCAGCTCTTCCAAGAGTTCGTCATCCGCGGCAACGGCCTCAAACTCCCGTTGTTCCTCGATCTGGCGCAGACGAAGGACCACTTCTACCGCGAGAACGCGAAGGAGGTTCTCAAGACCTACCTGAAACAGGACTACGGCGACCGCTGGGATCTGTGGCAGGCCGGGGTGAACAACTATCTCGACATGACCCAGAACGGCATCCGAGCCTCCACCTTCGCCCCGAAAACCCAACCTTGACCCAATAGAATGAAACGTCTGCCCATCCTCTTTGGAGCCCTCGCCACCGTCGCCTTGTTCACCGCCGTCGCTGCGGCGCCGTTCACGCCGGAGACCGGCTTCGTCAGCCTCTACAACGGCCGCGACCTCACCGGTTGGGGCTATTCGTCGACGAACGGGTTCACCTCTTTCAATGGCAAGACCGAAGCGAGCGACGGCCGCTACACCGCGAAGGGCGAGGCGCTGGTGGTGAACGACAACAACCCCGCGAAGGGACCGCGCTTCCGGCAGCTTTGGACCAAGCAGGAGTTCCCGAAGAACTTCATCCTCAAGCTGGAGTTCCGCGCCGAGGTGAACGCAGACAGCGGCATCTTCCTCCGCAAACCCCAGCTCCAATGCCGCGACTACCTCGTCGCCGGACCCTACAAGGAGCTCAAGAAATACAAGGCTCAGGACTGGAATGAAATCGTCGTCACTGTGAAGGACAACGTCGCCCACTGCACGTGCAACGGCGAAGTCCTCGAAGCCGCCCTGAAGCTTCCGGCCACCGGACCCATCGGCCTCGAAGCCGACCACGGCCAGATGGAATACCGCCGCATCCGGATCCAGGAACTGCCCTGATGCCGTCGCTCCGGGATATCGTCGCCGCGCTCCAGCAGGAGCTGGACGCGGCCTTCGCCGAAGGCACGCCGGGCGCGACTGGAATGGCATTGGAGCTGGAGAAGGTGACGTTGTCCCTGGCGGTGGACCTTCTCGAAAAGGACGCGACAACAGGCGGCTCCGGCATTGGTTTCTCCGTTCTGGAAGGAGCCAAGGCCTCCAAATCCACAGGCCATCGGCTCACGATCGAACTGCGAAACCCGCGCGCCGCGGCCAGCACCGCCATGGTGGTTGCCGAGAAGGTTGCGGCTTCGCCGGCGGCGAAAGCGGAGTCCCTCTTTGAAATGGCCAGCCGCGTTTTCGGGCCACCCGGCTTCGACAACGCAGCCCGGGCCGAAGTCTTCTGCGAGGCGATCAAGGAACTCTCGGAAGCGAACGCCCGCACTGTGTTGGAGTCGCTCATGGGCAGCGTGCCGCTCGACGAGAACGGGCCGTTGGACAGCGCACGCGTTCGGATCCGACGGCTGCTGCGGTTTTCACCGGTCGACGACGCCACTGCGGCCGCCACCGTGACTGAGATCTCACAGCGATTCTCCAAGCGCGAGATCCTGCAGTTAATTTCCGGCCGCTGGAAAATGACGACCGGTGGGTCGGCCTCCAATGATTCATCGGGTCGCTATTCTGCGAACTGAGTGGCGGATGTCACGCGACCACGTCGGAACTGACGATCGGCCAGACCGGCAATTGCTATTAACCAGCAGTTCCACCAATTGGAAGCCGGGGACGGGAACGGCTGCAAGCCCTCTGGTCCTCAACGGGGGGCCGGCTACTGAGAAGAACGATGGCGGAAGGGGAGGGATTCGAACCCCCGGTAGAGTTGCCCCTACGTCTGATTTCGAGTCAGGTGCCTTCAACCACTCAGCCACCCTTCCGCGACTCGCAGGCCGCAGGGATTACGCGAAGCGTCAAAGGAGTGCAAACCCATATTCCCAACGGTCTGGATTCCGTCGCCTCCAAACAGACCCATCTTTGTCAAAGATCCCCCTTGCACCCTCCAAACTCGGTTGTTAGGTTCCGCGCTCCTTTTTCAAAGAAAAGGCGAATTATGCGTCGTCCGAAAGGCATCAAAACCAAAAAATCGGTAGCCAAGCGTTTCAAGATCACCGCTGGTGGCAAAATCCTCCGTTCCAAAGCGGGACGGCGGCACTTGCTGCAGCACAAGAGCTCGAAGCGCCGCAGGGCGCTCGGCGAGCGCGCTGTGGTCCACAAGACCGATGTATACAAGATCAAGGCCTGCCTCCCATTCAGCCGCTGACGCCAGCTGAGGGAAATCCGCCACGTGGCGGATGCCTATGATCTTCAACCGCAACAACAGTTAGAAAGGCAATAGAACCATGCGTGTAACGAACGCTGTCGCTTCCCGTAAACGTCGTAAGACGATGCTCCGCGCCGCCAAAGGCTACCGGATGCGTCGCTCGAAACTCTACCGCTACGCTTCAGACGCGGTGGACCACGGTCGCCAATACTCCTATCGCGACCGTAAGACCAAGAAGCGCAACTACCGGTATCTCTGGCAGATCCGTATCAACGCCGCGGCCCGTGCCGCCGGCATGACCTACAGCCGCTTCATCGAAGGAACGAAGGCCGCGAACATCTCCCTCGACCGCAAGGTCATGGCGGATCTCGCAGCGCAGGACGCCGCCGCTTTCAGCGAGTTGGTGACGATCGCCAAGAACGCCCTCGTCGCCAAGGCGAAGGCCGCCGCGACGGCCAAGGCCTGAGCCTCAAGTCCGCTTATCAATTCAGCCACGGGCGATCCGGCAACGGATCGCCCGTTTTCGTTTTGCCGTCCAAACTGATTTTCCGTTCGTCATCCACACTTCCAGATCGTTAAATCCGCGCCTCATGTCGTTCCTCGACCAGATCGAACCGCTCAAACATGCCGCGCTCGCGGAGTTTTCCGCTGCCGCCGATCTTGCGGCGCTCGACCAGGCGAAAGTGGCATTCCTCGGCGGCAACGGGAGGTTCACCGCCCTGCTCAAACAGATGGGTTCTTTGTCCAAGGAGGAGAAACCCGCCGCCGGCAAACTGATCAATGTAGCCAAGGCCGAACTGGAGGCGAAGTTGGCCGAACGACGCGGTGAATTGGAGCTAAAGGCCGCACTTCCCAAGGATCCAACCGACTTCACCCTGCCAGGACGTCGCCGCCCGCTCGGAAAGCTCCATCCCCTCACCCAGACGGTCGAAGACATTGTCTGCGCCTTCAGGAAGATCGGGTTCGCCGTGGCGGATGGCCCGGAGATCGAGGACGAATATCACTGCTTCGACGCGTTGAATACGCCGGCGGACCATCCGGCGCGCGACAGTCAGGACACCTTTTACCTCGCGACCGACAAGCGCCCCTTGCTGCGGACACACACGTCATCCGTGCAGATCCGGGTGATGAAGTCCCAGCCGCCGCCGATTCGAATCGTCATTCCGGGCCGCGTCTTCCGCCGCGACAACGCCGACGCAACCCACAATCCGACCTTCCACCAGATCGAGGGTCTCTACGTGGACAAGGGAGTCACCATTGGCGATCTCAAGGGCACCGTGGAGTTTGTCTTCAAGGAACTGATGGGTTCCGACACGAAGATCCGGTTCCGACCGCACTACTTCAGCTACACCGAACCCAGCCTCGAGATCGATTTCCAGAACGCCCTTGTGAAGAAGATGGGCAAGGAATGGCTGGAGATCGCCGGCTGCGGCATGGTTCATCCGCAGGTGTTCGAGAACGTCGGCTACGATCCGGAGGTCTGGAGCGGCTGGGCATTCGGCTTCGGCGTGGAACGCATCGCGATGCTCCGCTGCGGCATCAGCGACATCCGCCTGTTCTACGAGAACGACGCGCGGTTCCTGCGGCAGTTCTGAGTCTGGAGTCGCTCAGCACTCCACCAGGATCTGGAGGGCGTAGGAGTCCGAGAGCCGTGCCGCCAAAGGCGAGCGCTTCAGAGGCTTGCCGTCCAGTTCGACGACCTCGACGATCTCAAGCCCGCTGTTCGAGAGGAAAACTCCAGCCGCGTCGTGCAACGCCGACGGCGCCGCATTCTTGATCGCCACTGGAATTTCCAAGCCTCGGCAAATTTCGAGGACGAGTCCACGCGTCACTCCTTCAAGGACACCCGATTCCAGCGGGGGCGTGCAAACGGTGCCGCCTTCGATCCAGAAAAGATTGCTCCCGGCCGCTTCGGCGATGTGGCCATCGGTGTTCACGAGCAGCGATTCATCCGCGCCCCGGGCTTCGGCTTCTGCCCGAGCGAGCACGTTCAGCAGCCGGCTCGCTGACTTGATGACCAGAAGAGGATCCCCGACCGCCACTCGGTAGGCGCTTGTAACGACCTTCCATTGCGGCACTTCCCTCGTCGGCTTTGCGATCACCGGATGAAGCGACATCACCAACGTCGGCGAGTCGGCGCCTTTCGGAGAGTAGCCGCGCGATCCGATTCCACGCGAAAGGGCGATCCGCAGAATCGCTTCGACCATCTGATTCCGCAGCAAAAGTTCCGTGGCAATTCCCGCCAGCTCCGCGTCGGTCGGTCCAAGAACGATCCCGACAAACGCCGCACCTTTCCGAAGGCGCTGCAGGTGTTGCGGCCAACGGAAGGGCTTACCGGCATACACGCGGATCGTTTCGAAGAGCCCGTCCCCATAGAGAAAGCCACGATCAAAGACAGACACGTTCGCGTCCGCTTCGGCGACAAATCGGCCGTTAAGGTAGACGGTCATCGCCCTTGGTTATCCGCGAAGGACGCGAGGGAACGCGAAGAGAAAACTTTGGGGCGGTCGCATCGATCAAGCTACGCCAGCAACCCCTTCACCACTTCGCCGTGCACATCGGTCAGGCGATAGTCTCGGCCTTGGAAACGGAAGGTGAGCTTCTCGTGGTTGAGCCCCATCGAGTGGAGGATCGTCGCCTGGAGGTCGTGCACGTGGACCTTGTCCTTCGCGACGTGGTAGCCGAGTTCATCGGTCTCCCCGTAGGTCGCGCCGGACTTGATGCCGCCGCCGGCCATCCACATGGAGAAACAGTGCGGATGATGGTCGCGTCCGAGGAACTTGCTGCCATTGCGCTCTTCGTTCATTGGCGTGCGCCCGAACTCGCCGCTCCACACCACCAGCGTGTCTTCGAGCATCCCGCGCTGTTTGAGGTCCTTGATCAGCGCCGCCGTGGCCTTGTCGGTCTCCTTGCAGCGCTGCGGCAGCGATGTCATCAGATCATCCCCGGGGCTCGTGCCGTGGCTGTCCCAACCCCAGTGGTAGAGATGCACGAAGCGCGTGCCGCGTTCCATCAGGCGTCTCGCGAGAAGGCAGTTGTTGGCGAAGGACACTTTGCCGGGCTCGATGCCGTAGAGCTCTTTCACCGCCGCCGATTCCTTCGAAATGTCCATCAGGTCGGGCACCGAAGTCTGCATGCGGTAGGCCAGCTCGTATTGGGAGATGCGGGTCAAAGTCTCGGGATCACCGACCTGCTTGAGATGCATCTGGTTCAGGTCGCGAAGCGCATCGAGCGACTCGCGTCTCACCTTGGATGACATGCCTTCGGGATTGGAAACGTAGAGCACGGGATCGCCCTGCGACCGGCACTGCACGCCCTGATAGACGGTGGGCAGAAACGCGCTGCCCCAGAGCGACGCGCCGCCGTCGGGCGTCTTTCCTCCCGAAGTAAGGACCACGAAGCCGGGCAGGTTCTGGCTCTCGCAACCAAGCCCATAGGTCAGCCACGAGCCCATTGCCGGACGCCCAGGCCGCGACGAGCCGGTGTGCAGGAACAGCTGCGCGGGCGCGTGGTTGAACTGGTCCGTCCACATCGAGCGCACCACGCAAATGTCGTCCGCGACGGTCGCCAAGTTTGGCAAGAGCTCGGAGAGCATCAGCCCGGACTTGCCGGCCGGGGCGAACTTGTAGGGGGAACCCAGCATCTTGGGCACGCCTTTGATGAACGCGAACCGTTCCTTCTTGATCAGCGAATCGGGGCAGTTCTGGCCATTGAGCTCGGCAAGCTTGGGCTTGTGGTCGAAGAGATCGAGCTGCGAGGGCGACCCGGCCATATGCAGGTAGATCACCCGTTTCGCCTTAGCCGCAAAATGCGGCGGCTTGGGCGCCATCGGGTCGATCGGCATCGAACCGCCGAACGCGGCGGGCTCCAGCATCGACGCCAATGCGGCGGCTCCGATGCCGCCGGCCAGCTTGCCGAAAAAGTGGCGTCGCGTGACGGCCTGGAGGTTCTCAAGGTGGAGATGCTGGAAGTCGTTCATGGAAATCATCCCTTGGTAATCAGTTCGTCGAGGTTCAGCAGCACGTTAGCCACCACCGTCCACGCCGCGGCCTCCGTCGGCGTCAGACCATCGGGAAGTTTCCCGAGCTGGCTGGTCGCGAAGGACTCCGCAGACTTGGCATCGGCCGCGAACTCGACGCGCTTCGCTTCAAGAAGCGCCGCGATACGCGACGCTTCTTCCCTCGTCGGCTTGCGGGCGACGGCGAGGCGGAAGGCGTGTTCGATCCGTTCACGGTCGTTGGCCTTGGACTTTTCCACCAGGACCCGGCGCCCTAATGCCTGGGCCGCCTCGATGTAGACGGGATCGTTCAAGAGCGTGAGCGCCTGGAGCGGCGTGTTGCTCCGCACCCGGCGCACCACGCAGAACTCCCGGCTCGGCGCGTCGAACGTCATCATCGAGGGATACGGGCTCGTGCGGCGCCAGAACGTGTAGATGCCGCGCCGATGTTTGTCCTCGTTCTTCGGCGTTTCCCAATTGTCGCCGCTGTAGACGATCTGCCAGATGCCCGCTGGCTGGGGCGGCATCACGCTCGGCCCACCGAGTTTCGCATTGAGCAATCCGCCCACGGCCAAGGCCTGGTCGCGGATGGCTTCGGCCTCGAGCCGGATGCGCGGACCGCGGGCGAACAGGCGGTTGAACGGATCTTTCTCCAGCAGGGACGCCGTCACCTTCGAGGTCTGGCGATAGGTGGCGGACGACACGATCAGCGCGTGGATATGCTTCAGACTCCACGGGGCCGCCACACGTCCGTCGGGATCCGGAATCGTCGGATGCATGAACTCCACCGCCAGCCAGTCGAGGAGTTCCGGATGCGTCGGCTTCTCGCTCATGGTGCCGAAGTCCTCCGTCGTCTCCACGATCCCGCGGCCGAAGTAGGACTCCCAGATGCGGTTCACCGTCACGCGGGCCGTGAGCGGGTTGTTCGTGCTGACGATCCACTCGGCGAACCCAAGCCGGTTGGTCGGCTGGCCGCCGGGGAATCCGTGCATGGACGCCGGAGTGCCGGACGAGACCTCTTCGCCTTTGCTGAGGAAGGACCCGCGGATGTGGCGGTTCGTCTTCCGTGGCTCCTTGAGTTCCGCCAGCACGCTCGTGATCGGGATGGAATTGAAGAAGTCGTCGGCCGCCTTTTTCGCCTTCGCGGCATCGGCCACCAACGTCTTCGTGACAGGTGAACGGTCGCGGTAGAACTCGACCAGCTTGGCAGCCTGCTTGGCGTCGCGGGCTTCGGGGGCGGTTGTCAGAAGCTTCTGGATCTCCTCGGGCAGCGCGATGTTCGTCACGGTGGTCGAACTGGTCGCTGACAAACGGAAACGACCGAGCGAGTGTTTGGTGAACTCCTTGTTCTGGTGCTCGAGGCGGATCGTCAGTTCCGGCGCACCGTCGACCGCCAGCGGCGATTCGGTCGCAAAGACGGCCAAGTGGCGTTTTCCAAGTTCCGATCCCACGGCCCAACCGGTCTGGTCCTTGCCGTCGATGGCGTTGCCCACCGGGTAGGACGGTTGCGAGAAGTCGGCGCCCGCATGGACGAGCTTCACTGGTTGGCCACCCACGGTGATCTTGAACTCCGTCAGGATGAAGTTGCCCTGCGCCCTGCCGGGACCTTTGCCGGGGAGCGAATTGTCCGGCAACGCCTCGAGCCGGAAACCGGTTATGTTCTTAACACCCGCCTTGCCTCGGATGGTGTAGCTCTCGGTCTCGCGGACGTCGCCTTTGGCGAGGATCTCACCGGACCCGAGATTGGTCAGGGTCGTCCCATTGTCCGACGTGGCCCCGAGGATCTCGATGGGCTCCCACTTCGCCAAGGTCGCCGCCGTCCGCTGTTCCCAATCGGCCAGGTCACGGGTGAATACGTCGGACTTCACCGCGTCGGCCAAGGCCTTCTCGGCTGCGGACTGTTTCGAGCGCAGATCCGACAACGTCTGCTCCTGTCCTGCCGCGAAGACCTTGAGCGTGGGCCGCTCGTCGTCGTTGTCCGCGTCCTGCGTCGAATTGAGGAACGCCATGGACCGGTAGTAGTCCGTCATGGTGAACGGGTCATACTTGTGGTTGTGGCACTGCGCGCAGCTGATGGTGGTTCCCATCCACACCGCGTAGGTCGTGTTCACGCGGTCGACCACGGCCTCGTAGCGAAACTCCTCGTTGTCCGTTCCGCCCTCGGTGTTGGTCATCGTGTTGCGATGAAATCCGGTCGCGACTTTCTGCGCCTGCGTGGCGGCCGGCAGGAGGTCTCCGGCAAGCTGTTCCACGGAGAAGCGGTCGAACGGAAGGTCTCGGTTGAGCGCGCCGATCACCCAGTCGCGGTAGGGCCACATCGACCGGCGGTTGTCCTTTTCGTAACCCTGCGTATCGGCGTAGCGGGCCAGGTCAAGCCACGGCCGGGCCCAGCGTTCGCCATATCGCGGCGAGTCGAGCAGCCGCCGGATCGCCTTGGCATACGCATCGGAGCCGCGGTCCTTCTCAAACGCCTGCACGTCGTCCAACGACGGCGGCAGGCCGATCAGGTCCAGCGACGCGCGCCGCAGCAACTGCGCCCGATCCGCCTCCGCGGACGGCTTCAATTTCTCGTGCTTGAGCCGCGCGAGAACGAACGCGTCGATCGGATTCTTCGCCCATCGCCGCTCGGACCACGAAAGCCTCGGCTCAACCGGCCGCTGCGGTTTCACGTAAGCCCAGTGGATCTTCTGCTGCACGGCCGCATCCGCTGGCCAGACGGCTCCCTGGTCGATCCAGGCCCTCAGGAGGCCGATCTGGTCCGCTGTCAGGCGTTCGCCTTTGGGCGGCATGGTCGCGTCGGGATCGATCCCGGACACGACATGAATCAGATAGCTCTCGGCGCTCTTGCCCCGGATGACTCCCGCCTTTCCGGAATCGCCGCCGACCAGCAGGTCGTCCAAACGGTCGAGCCGGATGCCGCCCTTGTGTTTCTTGGTGTCGTGGCATTCGAGGCATCGGCTCTCGAGGATCGGCTGGATGTGCTTCTTGAAATCAACCGCGGCCGAAGAGGCTGTCGGCAGATCCGCCGCGCGGAGCCAGGCGACGGACGACGTCGCCAACAGGCACGAAACGAAGCTCAGGATGGTTCGCGGGAAACGCATGGGATGTCTGACGCAGGAGCCTGCCATAGCTTCAGAACGTGCGACAAAGATTTTTGCGGACGATCGGTTCTCTCCTATCCTCACATGGTAATCGAACCCGTTTCACGGACGGAATTCGGTTTTGCTCACCGCCAAGCTTTCGACAGACTAAACGCAGCCCCATGACGTTCCGCGCTACAACCTGTTGGCTGATGCTCCTAGCCCTCTCCGGACTGGTGGCCGGTTCGTTCTCCGCGCGAGCCGCCGCGCCGACGGCCCTGCCCGAAAAGGTCAGCTTCAACTTCGACATCCGGCCGATCCTCTCCGACCGCTGCTTCTTCTGCCACGGGCCCGACGATGGCAAACGCAAGGCCAAGCTCCGTCTCGACACCGAGGATGGAGCCATCGGTCCGCGCAAGGGCGGACCGGCCATCATCCGCCGTAAGCCCGACGAATCGGAGCTCATCAAACGCATCCTCTCCACGGACCCGGAGGAGATGATGCCGCCGCCGGAGTCGCATCTGTCCGTCACCGACGCCGAGAAGGCGCTCCTGAAACGCTGGATCGAACAGGGTGCGTCATGGGGCAAACACTGGGCCTTCGAGCCGGTGCGGAAAGTTTCGCCGCCCAAAGTGTCCGACAAGAACTGGCCCCGAAACGATCTCGACCGCTTCGTCCTGGCCCGGCTCGACCGGGAAGCATTGAAACCGCAACCGGAAGCCACCAAGGAACGTCTCATTCGCAGGCTGTCTTTCGACCTCACTGGCCTTCCGCCGACCGTGGCCGAGGTTGATGCGTTCCTCGCCGACGGTTCCGCCCAGGCCTACGAGAAGGTCGTCGATCGGCTGCTCGCTTCGCCCGCCTACGGAGAACGCATGGCCAACGACTGGATGGATCTCGCACGCTACGCCGACACCTACGGGTATCAGTCCGACGTCGAAGTCGACTTCTCCCCATGGCGCGACTGGGTCATCGGGTCCTTCAACCGCAACCTGCGTTACGACCAGTTCATCACTTGGCAACTGGCGGGCGATCTCCTGCCGGATGCCACGGATGAACAACGCCTCGCCACGACCTTCAACCGTCTCCATCGCCAGACCAACGAGGGCGGCAGCATCGACGAGGAGTTCCGGCAGGAATACGTTGCCGACCGCCTGCACACGATGGGCACGGCGTTTCTCGGCCTGACCTTCGAATGCGCCCGCTGCCACGACCACAAATACGATCCGATCAGCCAGCGCGACTACTACTCGATGGCCGCGTTCTTCAACTCCATCGACGAAAGCGGGCTCTACTCCCACTTCACCCGCGCCACGCCTGCGCCCACGCTCCTGCTCTACAAGGGCGACGAGAAACAACGCCATGCGCAGCTCAAGGCCGACATCGCCAAGGCGGAGAAGGAACTGGCGAAGCTCAAGGAGAAAGCCGCCAAGGCCCAAGGCAGGGCGGACTTCCAGCCTGCCCCTGTGTTTTCCACTTCGGGCGCGATCGGCTTCATCGCCGCCACTAAAGGCCAGGCTGGAAGCCCGCCCTACCTTGCTCCCGTCGCCGCTTTCAACTTCGACGCCATCGTTGGCGGCAAGTTCACCAACTCGATCGGCACCAACGCCGCAGTGCTTTCCGAAAGCCCACAGCTCACTCCCGGGCGCGTCGGCCACGCCGTTATGTTCACCGGCGACAACGAGGTGATCTGCCGCAAGGTCGGCGACTTCAGCCGCACCCAGCCGTTCAGCATCGCGCTTTGGCTGAAGCCCGCCAACGCCTCCGCGCGTCAGGTCGTGCTGCACCATTCCCGCGCCTGGAGCGATTCGGGCAGCCGCGGCTACGAACTCGTGCTGGAGAACGGCAAACCCTTCTTCGGCCTCATCCACTTCTGGCCCGGCAACGCCATCGCCATCCGCGCAAAGCAGCCTCTGCCCACGAACGAATGGTCGCACGTCACGCTGACCTACGACGGCTCCAGCCGCGCGGCCGGGATGCGCCTCTACCTGAACGGCAGCCCGCTCGATGCCGAACTCGTCCGCGACAATCTCTTCAAGGACATTCAGCACCGCTCGGAATGGGGCGATGGCGAAGTCGGCAACATCCACCTGACGCTCGGCGGGCGTTTCCGCGACAATGGATTCAAGGGCGGCGCCATCGATGAACTCCAGGTCTTCGGCGCGGAATTGACCGACGTCGAAGCAGCGAGCCTCGTAGGTCTACCCATCCCCTCGTTCCCTCGGGCATCAGGCATCCGGCATCAGGCATCGCGTTTCAACACCAACCTCCTCGCCGCCACCGCGCGCCTCAAGGATCTGCGCGAACAGGAGAACAAACTCGTCACCGGCGTGAAGGAAATCATGACCATGGTGGACCTTGCGAAACCGCGCGAAACCCATGTGCTCAAACGCGGCGCCTACGATTCCCCGGGCGAGATCGTCACAGCCCACACTCCCGAACGCATCGCGGCTTTCCCATCGCGGCTTCCCCGGAATCGCCTCGGCCTCGCCAAGTGGATGACCGATCCGAAGAATCCTCTGACCGCTCGCGTGGCCGTGAACCGCGTCTGGAAACTCCACTTCGGCCGGGGGCTCGTGAACACGTTGAACGACTTCGGTTCGCAGGGTGAACTTCCCACGCACCCGGATCTGCTCGACTGGCTGTCGATGCGCTTCGTCGACTCCGGCTGGGACCGTAAGGCTCTGCACAAACTCATCGTGACATCGGCCACCTATCGCCAGGCCAGCGAAGCACCGAAGGAACAGATCGCCGCCGATCCGGACAACCGGCTCCTCGCGCGCGGCCCGAAGCACCGACTCGCCGCCGAGCAGATCCGCGACGCGGCCCTTGCCATCAGCGGCACGCTCACCGGCAAGATCGGCGGCCCGAGCGTGAAGCCGTATCAGCCGCCGGGCGTCTGGGAAGAAGCCGGCACCGGAAAGTCCTACGCGCAGGACAAGGGCGACAAACTCTATCGCCGAAGCCTCTACACCTTCTGGCGCCGCACCGCGCCGCCGCCGTCCATGCTGAGCTTCGACGCGACAACCCGCGAAGTGTGCACGGCCAAACGCGAAGTCACCGCCACGCCGCTCCAGGCGCTCGTGCTGTTGAACGATCCGCAATACATCGAGGCCGCCCGGCTTCTTGCGGAGAAACTCCTCCGCGCCGCGCCGAACAACCTCGACGCCCGCATCAACGAAGGCTTCCGCGCCGTCACAGGACGTGCCCCGAACGAACGCGAACTCCCCGTCCTGCGCCGTCTCTATGACGAGCAACGCAACTACTTCACGGCCGACGAAGCCGCCGTCACCAAGCTGCTCAAAACCGGTGAACGTCCCAGCGATGCCACCCTGCCCCAAGCCGACCTCGCAGCCACCGCGATGCTCGTCAGCACCATGATGAACCACGACGAATTCGTGATGAAGCGATGAACACAGGGCTGAACAAATTCATTCCGAAGCACCCGCAGCACCATGGAGTGCGGCGGCTCGACGCCGCTTTGGTGCGCCTCCGGCCGTCGGCAAGGTTTCAATTCGCCCAACAGGCATCTCGCTCTTGCGAGGAACGTCGATGAACGAAGTTTCTCGGAAATCTGAAAACCATCCGCCACCCGAGACAAAACCGTGGCCCCACGCTCCGGTTCATCGCCTCGCCACCAGCGGCACCTACTTCGTCACGGCCAGCACCTACGGGCGACTACCGATCTTCAAGTCACCGGGGCGGTTGGGTTTTCTGGAAGCCTGGCTGCTTGGACTGGCCGGGGACTACCATTGGCAGTTGGAGGCATGGGCCGTGTTTCCAAACCACTACCACTTCGTGGCCCATTCGCCGCCGGATGCCGGAACTCTACGGACCTTCCTAAGCCATCTTCATACGGCGAGCGCGTCACAGATGAACGGCAACGATCTGCAACCCGGCCGCAAGGTCTGGCACAACTTCTGGGAAACGCGCATGACCTATGAGAACTCCTACCTCGCCCGGCTCAACTACGTTCACCAAAACGCGGTGAAACACGGGCTTGTTCCGGTCGCCTACCAGTGGCGCTGGTGCTCGGCCGCATGGTTTGAACGCACCGCCACTCCGGCCCAAGTGAAGACCATCTATAGTTTCAGGACGGACAAGATGAACGTCTTCGATCCGTTCGAGGTGGAACCAATCAAAGAGGAACTTCGATGACGCCGACGCCCTTGAAGTGCGGTGGCTCGACACCGCTTTGGCGCGCGTCCAAACGCCGATGGATGTCTGGATCACTTGGTCGCCGCCTTGTTCAGATCGGAAAAAAATCTCTCAGACGGTGCG
>JAYUUX010000583.1:0-3088 GCA_043754645.1 Verrucomicrobiales bacterium
CGACCCGGAGCATACGCCCGCGTGGCTCACCGACCGCCTGTTCCGGAACCTGCTCACCGATGCCAGCGGCAATACGCATCGCGCCGAGTTCAGCATCGACAAGCTCTATTCGCCCGACGGCAGCGCGGGCCGACTGGGCCTTGTCGAGATGCGCGCCTTCGAAATGCCGCCGCACGCGCGCATGAGTCTCGCCCAGCATCTGCTCCTACGCGGCCTGGTGAGCAAGTTCTGGAAGGAACCCTACACGAACAGCCTCGTCCGCTGGGGCACCGACATCCATGACCGCTGGATGCTCCCGCACTTCTGCGAGACGGATTTCAAGGACGTCGTCCGCGACCTGCGGGATTCCGGCTATCCGTTCGAGTTCGACTGGTTCGCGCCGCACTTCGAGTTTCGTTTCCCGCGCATCGGCGACTTCGCCCAGCGCGACGTCCACGTCGAACTCCGCACCGCCCTCGAACCGTGGCACGTCCTCGGCGAAGAAGGCGCGGCCGGCGGCACCGTTCGCTACGTGGACAGCTCACTTGAACGGCTTCAAGTGAAAGCCCGCGGCCTGGTCGGCGACCGGTTCGCCATCACCGTCAATGGCCGGCGCGTCCCGCTTCACAGCACCGGCACCAACGGCGAAGCGGTCGCCGGAGTCCGCTATCGGGCATGGCAGCCGCCCAACTGTCTCCAGCCCACGATCGGCGTCCATGCTCCGCTCGTGTTCGACCTCTACGACACCTGGAACAAGCGGTCGCTCGGCGGCTGCCAATACCACGTCGCGCATCCCGGCGGACTCAGCCACGACACCTTTCCGGTCAACAGCTACGAAGCCGAGAGCCGACGTCTGTCACGGTTCTTCACCCAGGGCGCGACCCAAAGGCCGTTCATCCCGCCGACTGAGCCGGAGAACACCGATCTTCCGTTCACACTCGATCTGCGTGGCTGATTCCCAGCAGCAGTCGAACGACGGAACTGGCCTCCCGAAGCCGGATCCGGTAGTCACTCCGCGACGCATGACGGCCAAGACCGCCGAAATTTCAACGGAACCAGCCACCGCCCGGCTCCTCGAAGGTTACGCCCCCGAACCAGGGGTCTTCGACGAACTGATGGGCCGTGATGGCGAGCTCAAGCCCGCCTACATCCCGCTGCTCGATGCGCTGGGGCGTTTTTCCGGCGACGATCTCCAACGGCGCTGGGAAACGGGACGGCGAATCATCCACGAACAAGGCATCACGTATAACGTCTACGGCGATCCGCGCGGCATGGAACGGCCGTGGCAGCTGGATCCAATCCCCTTCGTCATCGGCCACCGGGAATGGCAGTCGCTGGAAAAGGCCCTCGTCCAGCGAGCCACGCTCATCGACAAGATCCTCGCCGATTGCTACGGGGCTCAAACCTTGATCCGCAGTGGCTGGCTGCCTCCGGCGTTGGTCTTTGGGCAGCCTGATTTCCTGAGGCCGTGCCACGGGCTGCGTCCGCCCGGCGACACGTTCCTCCATCTCTACGCCGCCGATCTCGCCCGCTCGCCCGATGGGCAATGGTGGGTCATTTCGGACCGCACCCAGATTCCAACCGGTGCCGGCTACGCCCTGGCGAACCGCCTGGTCACATCGCGCGTTCTCCCTGAACCGTTCCGCGACTGCCATGTGCAACGGCTCGCCGGCTTCTTCCGTGCGCTCCAAGGAACGCTCGCCGGAATGGCCTCCCGTCGGACGGACAATCCGCGCGTCGTCCTGCTGACGCCCGGGCCCTACAACGAGACCTACTTCGAACAGGCGTGGCTGGCCCGCTATCTCGGCTACGCCCTGGTTGAAGGCCAGGACCTCACGGTCCGCGACGACCGGGTTTTCCTGAAAACGCTCAGCGGCTTGGAGCCGGTCGACGTGATTCTCCGGCGCGTCGACGACGAATTCTGCGATCCGCTGGACCTGCGCAACGACTCGATGCTGGGCGTCCCCGGATTGGTCGAAGCGCTCCGCGCGGGAAATGTCTCGGTCGCCAACGCTCTCGGCACCGGCATCCTGCAAAGCCCCGCCTTCCTCTCGTTCCTTCCCGGCTTGTCGCGGCAGATCCTCGGCGAGGATCTCAAGCTTCCTTCCGTCGCGACGTGGTGGTGCGGCCAGAAGTCGGCCCAGTCCTATGTCCTCGAAAACCTGGACGACCTCTTCGTCAAACCCGCTTTCCGGACCCACCTCAAAGGAAGCGATCCGGAACGGCGGCTCGAAGGGGCAGAACGCGAGGCCTTGAAGAAACAGATCCGGTTTCAGCCACATCTGTTCGTCGGACAGGAGCGCGTCCGCTTCGCCACCGCGCCGTCATGGAATGGTGAATCCCTCTCGGCCCGGCCCGTCGGCCTTCGGGTTTATCTCGTCGCGACCAAGGACGGCTACCAGGTCATGCCCGGCGGACTGACCCGTCTCGCTCCCAGCGCGAACGGCCGGTTCATCTCCATGCAGAAGGGCGGTTCCAGCAAGGATACGTGGATCCTGAGCGAGGAACCGGTCGACGAAGTGACGTTGCTCCAGACCTCCAACCAGGAAGTCGAACTGCGCCGCGTCGGGAACAATCTCCCAAGCCGCATGGCCGACAATTTCTTCTGGCTCGGCCGTTACTCGGAACGTTGCGACGCCACGGCCCGCCTGCTCAGGAGCACCCTGCTCCGCTTCAACCCGGAGAGCGCCGGCAGCGCCGCGCCGTTGCTGGAACCTCTCCTGATCACGCTCTTCAAGCAGGGACAGATCGGGGCGCTGGAGGACCAACCGGAACTCCGCACCAATCCCGCCGCGCTCGAAGCGGAACTCCTCGCGGCCATCTTCGATCCCGAACGCCGCAGTTCACTCCGGGGCATCACGGACAATCTCCAGCGGCTCGCGATGGTCATCCGAGACCGCACGTCGAACGATCTCTGGCGATCCGTCAGCCAACTCGGCGAGAAGCTTGCGACTCCAACTGCCAGCCTCGCCACGCTTGCCGGCGACGCGGTGGGCGTGATCAACCAGCTCCTTCTCGGCATTGCGGCGTTCCACGGTCTCGCCCGCGAGAACATGACCCGCGCGCAGGGTTGGCGCTTCCTCGACATGGGCATGCGGATCGAACGCAC
>JAYUUX010000584.1:0-4967 GCA_043754645.1 Verrucomicrobiales bacterium
GGGCAGCTTCATGCCCTTGGGATCACTTGTGAGATAGGCCCCGAGGCAGTCGCGGTTCTGCGTCAGGAGGTCGCAGACCTGCCCGAGCCGGGGCACGCGCGAGTTGTCGAGCTTGTCGTGGATGACCCCGAGCGAGACGTTCACGCTGTTGAGCACGTTGCCCACGTTGTGCAGCACCCCGGTGGCGACCTCGGCCTTGCCGGCCGTGCGGGAGGCGTCCACGAGTTCGCGCTGCATGCGGACGATCTGCTCCTCGGCCTGTTTCCTTTCGGTGACATCGGTGTGGGATCCGGCGAAGCGCACGGCGTTGCCGAGCTCGTCCCGCAGGGCCGCCCCGCGTGCAAGGATCCACCGGTAGGTCCCGTCCTTGTGACGCGCACGGAACTCCACCTTGTAGGATCCCTCGTGGGCCTTGAGGTAGGTGTCGACCGCGGCCAGCACACGCTGGACATCGTCCGGATGGAGCAGTCCCCGGAACACCTCGAAGCTGTTCTGCAGTTCCCCTTCCTCATATCCGAGCATGTTCTTCCACCGCGGCGAGAAGTAGACGGCCTGCGTCAGGAGATCCCAGTCCCACAGACCGTCGCTCGAGCCCATCACCGCCACCTCGTAGCGCTGCCGGCTCTCGAGCAGGCGCGTGTCGCGCGACTGGATCTGCTCGAGCATGCGGTTGAACGTGCGGGTGAGGAGCCCCACCTCGTCCCGGCCTCCCTCGGCCGCGCGGGCGGCGAAATCCTCCTCCTCGCTGACCCGCCTGGCCACTTCGGCCAGCGCGACGACCGGCCCGGTAATAAGGCGCTGGAGCGCGGACGACATGAGCAGGATGACGACCAGGGACCCGGCCAGCACCGCCGCCAACACGCCGGCGTAGAGGGAGAGCAGGGCATTGTATTGGTCCGCATAGCGGGCCCGGATCTCAAGCCGGCCGGCTTTGGCATCCTCCAAGGCGATCGGGACGGAGAGGTTCGCGTCCCCGTCGGCGAAGACGACCTCCAACGGCGCACCCGGCGCCGGCACGTCCTTGCCGAAGACGGCGAACAGCTTCCCATCGCCGTCATAGATCCGGGCCGAGCTGACCACAGGATTGACCTTGAGGGCGGCGAGGACTTCGCCGCCGGACTTGCGGTCATTGAAGGCCAGGGGCGCGGTGCTGTTGTGGGCGATGATCGCGCCCAGGGACTTGAGCTCCGCGGCGAAGCCCTTGCGGAAGTTGACGGTCTGGAACCAGAGCAGGGCCCCGCATGCCAGCGCCAGGGCGACCATGCAGGTGGACATGGTCCCGAGCAGAAGCTTCCGCTTCATCGGGGCGTCGCTGATCCATTGGAAGATGTTCATCGCTTTTTCCGTTCAGTTGCCGCGTCTGCTCTTCACGAGTTTCGCCACTCCGGCGAGTTTCGAGCTGACCTTGAGGCCGGCCTCCGTTGCGCGTTCGAGGTTCAACGTGAGCCGGACGCTGTCCTCCTCGCGCGTGAATCCCATCATTCCTCCCAGCTCCGCGAAGCGGTCCGTCTCGCCCACGAGCAGCGTGGCCGCGGAACCCAGCGCGATACGGATCTCGTCGGGAGTCTTTCCGGCCGCCCGGGTGACGAGCAGGATGTGGAGGCCGCTCCCGACCTGGTCGGCCGTCACGGCTTTGACCTGCACAACGCGGCCATCGACCGTCTTGCCGTCGAGCAGCGGCTTCACGACAGGGAAGGCCTCGCCCCCGTCGAGGATGCCGATGACAAGGGGGCTGTTCGTCTTCGGCGCCGATGCGGCCGGCCATTCGATGAACTTGGCGAAGTTGAAGAGGTAGCCGGCCTTGACCTTGTATTCGAGGGCCGCGGCGTCCGCGGCGATGGCACGGGACGGAAGCACGCAAAGGCACACGAGGAGCACGAGCGCCCCTAGGCGCCCGGCTCCGGGTATCCACTGCGTTGCCTTCGGTCGCGGCATGATTTTAAGAACTTCTAGGTCGGCGTGCCATTGACGCTGGGGCGGACTTCTGCGGACTGCGTCGAAATGAAAGGCGGGACAAATTCACGATGCGACGCGGCCAAGTATTGGCCGACCAGAGCCGACTCCACGGCCTGCCACATGGCGCCATCCGCAGAACCTCCGGCAAGGTCAGGGCGCCGGAGCCTCGGATGTCGTCGCCCGTGATCACGCTCACGGCCGCGGGCGCACGGTCGAGGCGCTCGGACTTCTTGGAAACAGAAGTGCCCTTGATGGAACCAAGCTGTTCGAGGCTCATCGTGGTGACGTCGGCAAAATCGCCGGTCCCGGATTTCGATTCCGCGGCGGGCAAGGCGGCGACGGTGGCTGCGGACAGTGCGGCCGCGGTCCAAACACACGGGCCGGCCCTCGCCGGAAAGCGGAATTTTTCAGACTTCATGACAGTTATCGGATCGGAAAAAACGGGGTCGCCTTGAGAATGAAAGGGTTCGGCGCGCACGCCGGACTTCAGAACTTGTAGGCAAGCTTCACTCGGAAGGAGCGTCCGTCCTGTTGGATGGTGTCCTGCACGTAATCGCTGGAGACGGGGTCCGCGTATTTGCGATCGAAGAGGTTGTGGATGCTGGCGGACAATTCGAGGCCTTTGACCAGTTCGCGGCTGACGAGCGTGGCGTTGGCCAGCCAGACGGGACCGACCTCGTTTCCCTGCACGGTGGTGCGGCCGCTCATGGCCTGGAGTTCGAGGCCGGCGGAAAGCTTCTCGCGCCAGATCGGAATGGCGACATTGGCCTTGGCGAGATGGCGGGGCGAGTTGTCAAGGATCCGGCCGGTCATGGTGTCGCGCGCCTCGGCGAAGGTGTAACTGAGACGGCCGCGCAGCCCGTGTTGCCAGCGGCCTTCCAGTTCCGCCTCGAAGCCGCGCACCTCCACCTCCTGGAGGTTGTCGAAGAAGTTCAGCCCGTCGTTGGGATCAAGGCTCTGGCCGATGAGCCCCTTGATCTGGTTCAGGTAGAGGGAACCGCTGACGCGCAGGTTGCCGGGAAGCCCCTGTTCATAGACGAGCTCGTAGGAGCGGATGGTCTCCGGCCTGAGGGCGGGGTTGGCCTTGTAGGTGGGCTGGATGTAGTCGGTCTCGAAGGCGTTCGGGGCGCGGAAGGCCTGGCCGTAGAGGAATTTGAACGTGCCCTCGCGCCAGGGGCTGTAAACGACGGCCCCGCGCGGGTTCACCGTGTTGCCGAAGGTGCTGAAGTGGTCGTAGCGGACACCCGCATTGACCGTCAGGTTGGTCGTGATCCGCACCTCGTCCTGCACGTAGAAGGCGAAGGAGAACGCGTCGCGCTGCGAATCCACGTAGGTGGCGAACGGATCGACGTCGAAGTTCTGGACGCTGATCTGGAAGTCGTCGCGGACTTCGCTTCCCAAGGTGAGCCGGTGGCGGTCCCAAAGCGTCTTGGACACGAGCACTTCGGCCCCGACCCATTGGGCCTTCATCAGATCTCGGTTGTGCGTCACGGGCGGATAGTCGAACGGGAGGACGGCCTCGTAGCGGTAGTGGTCGTAGTAGCCACGCGCATGGACCTGCCAGCCGTCGCCAAACGTGTGGTCGTATTTCAACTCCGCATAGCCGCGCACATCCCGGTTGTGGAAACTTGGGTCGTTGAAAATCGTCCCGTATTGCGCCGTCGGCACATCCTTCTGCCGGTCGATGAAACCGCCGCTCAGGGAGAAGTCGCCGTAGGACAGCGCCGCATAAAGGCTCTTGGCCATGGAACCATCGATGCCTTTGGCCACGCCGTTGTTGACCGCGCTGAATTCCGGAAAGACCAGCGTGTCATGGCCGCGGCTGTCAAGATACGACCCGGAGACGAGGAGTTCCACGCCGTTGGTGCTGAACTTCCTCCCGTAGCTCAGGCGGCCGCTAAAGGTGTCGTAGCTGCCCGCGGAAACCGACGCCTCGGTTCCGCCCAGCGACTCGCCGCGTCGGGTGACGACGTTGATGACGGTGAAGAAGGCGTTGTTGCCGTAGAGCGAGGAGCCGGGGCCGCGGATAATCTCCACCCGGTCCACCAGGTCGAGATCGAGCAGGAATTCCGTGTCCGTGAAGGCCGAGTCGTAAACGGGTTCATTGAGCCGGTGCCCGTCGATGTTGATGAGCACCCGCCCTCCGAAGTCGCCGGGCCGGTTCACGCCGCGCAGGCCGGTGAAGTTGTAGGAGCGGTCGGAGGTCACGTAAAAGCCGCGCGCCGACCTCAACAAATCCCCCAACGTGCGATGGCCGAACTGCTGGATGTCCTCCCGCGTGACGATGCTCACGGCCGACGGGGCCTCGGTCAGCACCTGCTCGTGCTTCGAGGCGCCATAGACCGTCGGCACCTTGACCGAGCCCAGGTCCTCGAGGCTCAGTTCCATGAAGTCCTGCTTTTCCGCCTTGGCCGGGTCCTCCGCGGCGGACGCGACGCAGGGAACGAACGCACTCCCAAACACCGCGAGCCAACGCAGGCAGCGGGAGGAACGGTTGGATTGTGTGCTGTCGGGTTTCATAGGCTTTGGGTCACTGGCGCATGGTGGGAAATGAGGTCGGCTTCAGGGCGTGCGTCTGCTTTTCACGAGTTTCGCGACGGCCGCGAGTTTGGAGCTGACGTTGAGGCCGCCCGCGGCGGCGTGGTCGAGGCAGAGGGTCAGGCGCACGCTTTCGCCTTCACGCACGAATCCGATGGTGCCGCCGCGTTCGGCGAATTCTTCGGTCTCCCCGACGATCAGCAGCGGCGCGGAGCCGGCGGATTTGCGGAGCTCTTCCGGGGTTTTGCCCGCGACGCGGGTCGCCAGCACGATGTGGAGGCCTTTGCCGATCGCTTCGGCTGAGACCTCCTTCACCTCGACGGGCCGGCCGTTGACCTGCTTGCCCGCGAACATCGAACGGATCACGGACGCCGCCTCGCCGCCATCGACCACGCCGATGACAAACGGGCTGTTCGTGGAAGGAAAGGCGCCCGCCGGCCATTCGATGAACTTGGCGAAGTTGAAGAGGTAGC
>JAYUUX010000585.1:0-4902 GCA_043754645.1 Verrucomicrobiales bacterium
TCGGCGGCGATGGCATGGATTCCAGAATCGCGCAGGCCAGCGATCCAACGGTCGAGGAGGGCTGGATCGCCTGGGGTGGCTCGCTTGAAAAAACCGGCGGCAGACCGGCGCTCCGAGAAATCGTTGGAATCCAGCAAGGCCGCGAGTTGAGGAACTTGGTTTGTGATCCTAGACCCGTATTTGCCAAGAAGCGGCAGGGCCTCCAGATCCAGTGATTTGTCCTGCAATCCTTTGATCAAAAAATCCGACGTTTCCGGCGGTTCAGCCGGCATGCATTGCAGCAGCTCAGCAATGGCGAGGCGGTCGCTCCGGGGCATCTGTTTGTCCCTCAACACGTCGAGGAGGTTTGTAGCCTTTGGCTGCAGCTCTGAGCCCCAGGGCTTGCAGAGCCTCACAACATTGTCGCCTGGAGATCGGCTAAGTCGCGACATCCGATACTGCTGCAGGAACTGCGCCCTGTAGGAAGAAAACGCGGTTATGGGAGACCAGCTGCCGGTCTGCGGGCTTGGCGCCAAGCGGGCCAAGGTCGTCTTGTGAAACCGGCTGATGACTTCTTCCGCTACCTCCAATGGGACAGTTTCCCGGGAGATCGGACCCGATGCCAGCATTTCTATGGCATGCACAAACCCCGGCGCTCCGTCCTCGGTCATCAGCTTTTTGGCCCGTTGGACAACAGACTCCTCGTCCGGAAGTCGGCGCCACAGCTCCAGCTTGGCGGCAACCCTCGCGTTTTCGCGTTGGCTTTTTGAAAGCAGCAAAAGCAGGGGTTTGGCCGACGCATCGTCGACGTTCGCGCGGCGCAGGTAATCGGGCAGGCCGATGAAGGAGCCGGGGAGATTGGTCGCGCCTTGGACAACCTTGTTGGCTGCCTTGAACCAAGCGGGACCGGGCGGAGCCTTGGGGCTGACAACCTTCATCTTCAAGGTCACTGCAAATTCCATGACTCCCGGTTCAGAGGATAACAGGAGCCGATCGGCGATTTCCTCAACCTGCGGGTCTTCTGCCTCCGTCGCGCGGCTCATTGTGTATGCCGCCGGGCCCAGTGATTCGACATCGCCCTCGGGCAACACAGACAGCGCTTCGAGAAACAGGCTGCTGCCGTTGGTGCGCCGCCGATTCGCCGCTTCGACGATCAAAGACACGGCAACAACCAAACGGATCTCGGGCGTGGCACGGGTCGGTAACTTGGTCGCGATTTTGGCAGGCAAAATGACCCGGAGTTTTTCGATAAACACCTCAAACTGGGTTGGCCTGCGCTCGGCCATCTTCATCAGTGTCACTAGACCTTTGGGATCAATTCTGACATCTGCGCCGGGCTGGGAGGCCTGCACGCGGGCTGTGGGGTTTGCCCTCCGCAGATCAACGACCCGATCCACGTAGGCGGATGCCCGTTCCTCATTGATCGTCCCTTCCTCGGCCAACGCCCAACGCCATGCCGCCGTGAGCGCCACCGCGACCAAGAGGACGAACGAAAGCAGGATCAACCCCCAGCCGCCTCGGTTTGCTCGTTTGCCGTCCATGGAACGGTGATAGGCCTTGGAGCCGTTGGGCGGCCAGTCTGAATTCCAGACCAGTTTGCGATTGAGCTGTGGGGTTCAACGGCGCACGCAAATCGGCCTGCTTGGGCAGCGCGGGCCTGACCGTGACGCTGGCCGGCGGGACGCAGAAGCGGCTCGCCACGTTTTCCGCGGGAATGTCCTTCGGCAAGATGGCCCTGCACGACGGCGCGCCGCGTTCGGCCGTCGTCACGGCGGACACGGCACTTGTTTGCGACATGTTGCCGTTGGCGGAATTCCGCCGTCTCGGCCGGGAACATCCCCGCATCGAGATCGTCCTTCTCCAGAACATCGCCCTCGGGCTCTGCCAAAAGCTAGGCAAGCTGAACCGCGAGATCAGCGTGTTCGACTACTGAGCGGAAAGGCCCGCGTGGTTGCGGTGTTTGCTTGAATGAAAAGCGCCCGGCCTGCCTGGCCGGGCGTTTATGTTTCAGGAAATGTCGCCGATCCGGCTCACGCCGCGTGCGTGTGGGTGTTGGTCAGGTCGCGGTTCGGATCGATGCCCCAGCGTTTGCCGGTGGCTTCGAGATCGGGCGTGAGGCTCCAACGATCGGGCAGGGGTTCGCCGAAGTGCGCCGGGTTTCCGCCTTTGAGGTCCATGCATCCCTTGTTGTTTCCGACTTCGGCTATCATTGCGCTTTCCGCAGGGGTCAGCTTCACGTCGGGCAACGCGGCGAGTTCGTCGATCTTCTGCTCGATCGGTTTGCTGTTGGCATCGATCTCCTGGATGAGCGTGGGGATGACGCTGAAGACGTTCGGCTGGGAGAGGTTCCAGATCGAGGCGAGCTGGAGGAGCGTGAGGTTGTGCTTCGTGGCGATGGAGCGGAATTGCTCGATCTTGCCGAAGCCGACTTCGACCCAGCCCTTGGGCCGGTAGGTGCGGTGGTCCCACTCGCCGAACTTGTGGCCGGGCTTGACGTCGTCGTGGAAGAGCCCGCCGTAGTCGACCACGCGGGTGATGATCTTGATGTCGTTCTTCACCGCCGCAGGCAGGCAGAGGCTGCCGGGCCAGGGTTCGAGCGGATTGAGGATGATCATGGCCCAGTCGATCAGCGGCCCGAAACGTTCGAAGCACTGGATGATGTCGAGCGTGAAGCCGTTGGCGGGTCCGGGCGCGACGCCGAGCATGTCGGTCAGGCCGGAATCGCGGAGCTTCTCGAGGCCTTTCCAGACGACGTCGCTGCTGTAGCCGATGGAGTCTGGATTGTGCAGGAGGAGGCAGTCGAACTTGGAGGTCTTTAGGCGCTGGAGGGATTTCTCGGCGGCCATTTCCAGATAGGAGGCGAAGTCCTGCGGCTGGCGGATGCGCGGATCCGTGAAGCGTGGGAAGCCCTTCGCGCCGTCGCGTTTGGTGGCATAGAAATCATGGCCGATGGCGCCGACCAGGCAGTAGCTGTCGCGCGGAAAACCTTCGAGGGCCTTGGCCAGCATCTCGTCGGCTGCGCCGTTGCCGTAGACGTCGGCCGTCATGAAGGTGCGGATGCCTTTTTCATAGGCGCGGCGGGTGACGGCGATGAAGCGGTCGTCGCTCAGGGGCTCGCCGAAGTGCATGAACCGTCCGCCGTTCCAGGTGCCGAATGCAGTGCGTGTCAGATCCATAATCGTAAGTGCCACAAAACATGGCCAAGCCGTCCGGCGAAGCAAACCGCAAAGCTGGGCGGCCATTGGCGGTAGATGGACGGAAGTTGGCCGACGAGCGGAATGATCTCCCCGAGCAGTGTTCTGTGCAGGAGCCGTTGCTCGGATGACAAAATTTGTTGCTCTCGCATCGGCCACCAACTAATACGTGTGCGTATTATGGCAGCGTCACAGATGTCGATCTACTTCTTCCTGCAGATGGCGATCATCCTCGGCGTGTGCCGGCTGGTGGGGTTGGCGGCCCGGAAGATCGGTCAACCCCAGGTGGTCGGCGAGATGATCGCGGGAGTCATGCTCGGGCCGTCGCTGTTTGGATGGCTTGCCCCGGACGCGCAGCAGTGGCTCTTTCCGAAGGAGACGCTGAAGATGCTCTACGTCGGCGCGCAGCTTGGTGTGGGGCTTTACATGTTCCTCGTCGGAGTCGATTTCCAGACCGACCATTTCAAGACCCGCCTCAAGAGCGCGGCGTCGGTTTCCCTCGCCGGCATGATTGTCCCGTTTCTCTTCGCAGTCGTCCTGGCGCCTTGGCTGGTAAAGCTCGGCGGTCTCTTTTCCCCCAAAGCCACCGTTCCCGAAGCGACGCTGTTCCTCGGCGCGGCCATCGCCATCACGGCGTTTCCGATGCTGGCGCGGATCATCTACGAACGCGGGCTGACCGGAACGTCCCTCGGCACTCTGGCCCTGGCCGCGGGCGCGATCGACGATGCGGCGGCGTGGTGTGTTCTGGCCGTGGTGGTCGCGAGCTTCGAGAAGCTCCCCGATGGAACGATCAACAACGCGATCGCCATCAAGGCCATCCTGGGCGGGCTCGGTTATGCGGTTTTCGTTATCCTCTTCGGCAGGAAGCTCCTTGCGCCGCTCGGCCGGATGGCGGAGCGCGCCGGCAAGATCACGCCCACGATCCTGGGCATCGTCATGATGCTCTTCAGCCTGGCCTGCTGGGGGATGGACGCCATCGGGATTCATGCCGTGTTCGGCGGGTTCCTCCTCGGCACGGCGATGCCGCGGGGCTTCTTCGCGACCGAACTGAAGAAGCAACTGGAACCCTTCGCCGTCGTCTTCCTGCTGCCGATGTTCTTCACGTTCTCGGGCCTGAACACGCAGCTGGATGTCGTGACGAACCCCAGCCTCCTCGGTGTGACGCTCGTGGTGTTGGCCGCGTCCATCGGCGGCAAAGGCGTGGCCTGTTGGGCGGCCGCGCGGCTGACCGGCGAGGACAACCGCACGTCGCTCGCCATCGGCACGCTGATGAATTCCCGGGGGTTGATGGAGCTCATCATCATCAACATCGGCCTGCAGAAGGGCATCATCGGCCCGGCCCTGTTCTCGATGCTGGTGCTGATGGCGGTGGTCACGACCATGATGGCCACGCCGCTGTTCGAGCTGTTCTACGGCCGCAGGGCGCGTGCGTCGGGCGAGCTGGGCGCCGTGCCTGGCAGCGCGGCCGTCGGCGGCCCGGCTGGCACCCCAGCCTGAAGGGCCGGTCCGGAAACTGCCGTGTCAGCGGCCGGGCGCTTGCCCGCCGGCCTGGCGGCGGCCACCGAGGAGATCCATGAACGAGCTAGCGCCCAGCGTCATCGCGGGCGCTGGGGCGTTTGAATCTCCTATGCCCGAGCCTTGCGCTGGCGCCACCACAGGCCGCCGAGCAGCCCGACCCCCATCAGCGCGAAGCTCGAAGGCTCCGGTACCGCGGCCAGGGGCCCGGCAT
>JAYUUX010000586.1:0-4408 GCA_043754645.1 Verrucomicrobiales bacterium
TCACGTCCGCCGCAGCCGCCCGCTACATTTTCGGCTACACCGCCGCCCAGGACATCAGCGACCGCACCATCCAGGCGGCCGAAAGCCAGTGGGCCCGCTGCAAGTCCTTCGATACGTTCACGCCGGTCGGACCCTTCGTGGAAACGAAGATCGACCCGCATGATCTGACCATCCAGCTCTTCCAGAACGGCCAACTGCGTCAGAACTCCAACACGTCACAGCTCATCTTCAACTGCTTCGACATCGTCAGCTTCGTCTCGACGAACATGACCCTGCTGCCCGGTGACATCATCCTCACCGGCACCCCCAGCGGCGTCGGCCCCATCGAATCGGGCGACCGCTTGGAAGTCCGGATCCAAGGCCTCGCGCCCTTGGTCAACACGGTGAAGTGAGCCTTGCGTCACCGGCCGTTTGAGTTGACGCTCCGCGCGTGAAAGCGAAGTCCTCCAAAGCGAAAATCGCGTCCAAGATCGACGTGAACAAGGTGGCCGAGGAGAACCGTAGCCAGTGCAACCGGTTGACCGACGGGGAGCGTGAACACTACGAGATGCTGGCCCTTAGGATGATCTACGGAGCAGATGCAACGACACCAACTCGTAGCCGTTGACACCAATATCCTCCTCGGAATCGGTGGGCGGGACGAAGACACGGTCGATTCGCTTCGCTTGATTCTGAAAAAGGCGGCTCCGGTTCAACTTGTCCTCTGTCCAACCGTCCTGCAGGAGACCGCCCATCTCGCGGCCAACTCCGACGATCCCGCCACCCGATCCTTGGCCGTCATGAGCATCGGTGAGATCGCCGCTTGGGGCCTGCATCCAAACATCCTCAACGCCGTCCAGAGAGCCGTTGCCGACAACGCTGCTGCCCTTCTGCTCCAGCGCGGCTTGGTGCCTTCGGCCGAGCGCAACGATGCGCGGATTCTGGCCGAGGCCGCTGTGTTGGGCTGCGTTTTGCTGGTCAGCAAGGACTCCCATCTCATCGGCCTTGATGCCTTGGCCCTCTCGATCATTTTCCACGAACTGGACCTGACTGCGCCCGTGGTGGCCACGCCGCGCGATCTTCTCCGCAAGTTTTACCGCTGACACCCTTTACCATGCGCTGGACCCAAACCTTCATTCCCACCCTCAAGGAATCCCCGGCCGACGCGGAGATCCTTTCGCACAAGCTCCTCCTCCGTGCCGGCCTCGTCCGCAAGCTCACCGGCGGGCTCTACACCTTCCTGCCCATGGGCCTCCGCGCCCTGCGCAAGATCGAGAAGATTGTCCGCGAGGAGATGGACCGCGCCGGCGGCATCGAGGTGCTCATGCCCGCGCTCCAGCCGCCCGAGATCTGGCAGCAATCCGGCCGCTACGAGACCGCGCGCGACGTGCTCTTCAAGGTGCGCGACTCCGCCAAGCGCGAATGGGTCCTCGGGCCGACCCACGAGGAAGTGATCACCCACCTCGCGGCCAACGAGATCAACACCTACCGCCAGCTCCCGAAGAACTTCTACCAGATCCAGACCAAGTTCCGGGACGAGATCCGCCCGCGCTTCGGCCTGATGCGCGCCAAGGAATTCATCATGAAGGACGCCTACTCGTTCGACACCACGGACGAAGGCGCCATGGCCAGCTACAAGAAGATGTATGACGCCTACACGCGCATCTTTGCCCGTTGCGGCTTGCAGGCGTTCCCCGTCGAGGCCGACACCGGCGTCATCGGCGGCAACCACTCCCACGAGTTCGTGGTCCCGGCGGAAACCGGCGAGGACAACGTCGCTTTCTGCGAGGCCTGCGGCTACGCGGCCAACATCGAGAAGGCCGCCAGCGGCCTGCCGAAGACCGCCGCCCGCGAGGTCGGTCCCGAGATCGAGACGTTTGCCACGCCCGGCGTTGTCACCATCGAGGCCCTGAGCAAGGAGCCCTACAAGGTCGCGGCCAATCGCCAGGTCAAGACCCTGGTTTACATCGCCGACAGCAAGCCCGTGCTCATTTTGGTGCGCGGCGATGACCAGTTGAACGAATCCAAGTTCAAGGCCCGCTCCGGCGCAGTCGAGGCCCGCCCGGCCGACGTGAAGATCGAGGCCGATCTGGCCCACTTCCAGAAGCTCGGCGCCATGCCCGGTTCACTCGGCGCGGTGAAGAACGTCCCCTCCGATTGGAAGGTCTACGCCGACGAACGCCTGCGCGGCGCCAACGACATGACCACCGGCGCGAACGAGGACGGCTTCCACTTCCGCAACGTTTCGATGGAGCGCGACGTTAAGGTCACCGACTGGTTCGACCTCCGCACCGTCAACGTCGGTGAACCCTGCCCGAAGTGCGCCAAGTCGCTGAAGATCCGCCGCGCCATTGAGGTCGGCCACGTCTTCAAGCTCGGCACCAAATACAGCGAGAAGATGGGCGCCCTCTTCGTGGACGAAGGCGGCAAGCAGCACCCCGCCGTCATGGGCTGCTACGGCATCGGCGTCACCCGCACGCTCCAGGCCGTGATCGAGCAGAGCAACGACAAGGACGGCATCGTCTGGCCCGTCAGCGTCGCGCCCTACACCGTCTGCCTCACCCCGCTGGCCGTCGCGCCCGAGAGCCCCGTCATGCAGCTCGCCGAGAAGATCTACGCCGAGCTGACCGCCAAGGGCATCGACGTCATCCTCGACGACCGCGACGAACGTCCCGGCTTCAAGTTCAAGGACAGCGAACTCGTCGGCTTCCCGCTCCGCCTGGCCATTGGTGAGAAGTCGCTGGCCAAGGGCGAAGTGGAGATCAAGCCCCGCGCCGGCCAGATCCTCGCCGTTAAGGCCGAAGACGCCGTGGCCAAGCTGCTGGAGCTGATCGAAGCGGGCACACCGAAGGTCTGAGCGCAGACCGTTTCCGAAAGAGCGGTCGGAGAATCGCTATGGCCAATGCAAGTCGAGCTGATCAACGACCAGGTTTGCGGTCTGAGGGTGGAGAATCCAGTAGAGCCTGTGCTCATCAAGGATGAGGCGATGTTACGCTTGCTCGACGAAGAATATGAGAGTCTGCGTCTGGGCCTGATCAACGAGTGCTCCAAGTTTGGAAAGAAGGGCTTTCGAGCGGATGACGATTTCGACGTGACCGTGGCGCAGGTCCACGAGATCGGTGGACGCTTCCGGCGCTACCTTGATATCTGCGTTATCTCGCGACCCTTCCTCTTGAGCCCTTTCCTCGAGGCGGTCAAAACGTTCATAGACGAACAAGCACCTGATTACTGCGTTTCGATCCATACGGACCCGAGAATGAAATGGGGAAATCCGCGAGCGTGGGTGTTCCTTTGGAAGGATCGAGTAGAGTTACAGTGCTATGGTTGGTGGACCCGAGCGCGGCTGAAAAGAAGGCTCAGGAGAATGTAATAGCTGTATTTCGTGGCCGGTCGGAATACGGACCAACCTGTGACCATTCTCCCTCTTTCGTCAGTCCTGTGAATTTGATGGGAGGAAGGGCTGGCTTCAAGGCCCTGCCCATCGTCGAAACCTGAAAGGTTGCCATCCATTCGCTGGGGGGCGAGGAGCGCTCAGCCCGACGAAACGCCCGGTCAACCGCCTGCTCCGGCCTAATCGTTTACCATTTGAGGCAGTGAGGGCTCTCCATTCGGCAAATCTTCGCCATCGATGTTGGGCGTGGGATATTGGCTGTTCGATGTTCCCCTCACCTCGCCGGGCGAGGACGCCCGGCCTACTTCAGCGTCCGCAGATGCGCGAAGAGATCCGCCACCTGCTGCGGATTCAGCGACTCGATCAATCCTTCCGGCATGGTTGATTCGTTCAAGAACGGCGCGCTCTTGACGTCCTCGTCCGCGATCTTGAGCGGCTATCCTTTGGTCGCCGGAAGTTCCTCGATGGTGATGTCCTTGAACCATGCCTCCGCCGGTCCGCCACTGTGGATCTGGAGACCGATTCGGCCCCATTGGATGATCTTTTCGTCGGCCTCGGTGTAGTCGACGGCGAGGACGCCGTTGATCCAGGTGCGGATGCGCCGGCCTTCGGCGTGGATCTGGTAGTCGTTCCAGTCGCCGCGCTTGAGGACGGGTTCCAATGCCTTCATATCCGACTGGGCCATGAGTTTGTTGCGGCGCGATTCGTCATAGATGGCGCCCCACCACGTCGGGTCGCCGATGTCGCACTGGTAGCCGATCATCTCGCTGTCGCCGGCGCGGCGTTGGCTGCGGATCTGGATGCCGGAGTTGATGAAGCCCGCCTTGTTGTCGCCGAGCAGCTTGAACTTCGCCTTGATGATGAAGTTCGTGTAGCTCCGCGTGGTGGCGAGGAACTCGTTCTGCTTGATCTTCGCGGTCAGGGAACCGCCGACGAGGCAGCCGTCCGCGATGCGCCAGATATTGGTGGTGTCGCCGTCCCAGCCGGTGAACGACTTGCCGTCGAAAACCGGGGTGGAGGCGGCCCGCGCCGTGCCGA
>JAYUUX010000587.1:0-2894 GCA_043754645.1 Verrucomicrobiales bacterium
GCCACCCGTCACCGCCGCCCGCGAAGGCAAACAGATCGTCTTCAAGGCCGGACCGAAGGAGATGTTCCGCTACCAGGCCGAGCCCGGCGAACTGCCCCGGCCCGACATCAAGGAAACCTTCGTGCGCGGCGGCTACATTCATCCCGTCTACACTCCCGCCGGCCGCATCACGACGGACGATTTCCCCCGCAACCACGTCCACCACCACGGCATCTGGGCGCCGTGGACGCACACCGAGTTCGAGGGCCGAAAACCGGACTTCTGGAACATGGGCGACAAGAAGGGCCTCGTGGAATTCGTCGCCGTGGACAAGGTCTGGAGCGACGCCTCGGGCGCGGGCCTAGTCGCACGGCACAAGTTCGTCGACCTGCTCGCACCGGAACCCAAGAACGCCCTGAACGAAGTCTGGGAGATCCGCGCCAAGGCCGTTTCTCTTCCCCGGCCGCTCTTCATCATCGACCTCGTTTCCACCCAGACCTGCGCGACCGCATCGCCGTTGAAGCTGCCGAAGTATCACTACGGCGGCCTCGGCTTCCGCGGCAACTGGGCGTGGAACGGCAAGACCAACGGCGTCTACCTCACCTCCAACGGCGACACCGACCGGCTCAAGATCAACGAGACGCGCGGCAAGTGGGCCTGGATCGGCGGCCCGCTCGACGGCGGCATCGCCGGCACCGCCATCCTCTGCCATCCAGCGAACTACCGGTTCCCCCAGCCGATGCGGCTTCATCCCAGCGAACCCTTTTTCTGCTACGCCCCGCAGCAGCTCGGCGACATGGAGATCAAACCCGGCGAACCCTACATCGCCCGCTACCGTTTCGTGACCGCCGACGGCGCAATGACCCAGGCCGAGATCGACCGGCTCTGGGACGACTACGCCGCCGGCAAATAGAACACCCAAACAACCAGGCTCGACATGAAGACAATCCAATCGCTCGTCGTCGGCGTCATGCTCCTCGCCACGTTCCTCGCGGATGCAACCGCAGCCGGGGTCGTCGAAGCACGCCGGCCCTACCCCGAGCAGGAGTTCCAGCGGCGTCTCGAGGAATGGAAGCAGGCCCCGAACGACGCCGAACGGCTCCAGCGCGCCACCACCACGCTGTTTCCGCGCGGTGTCTCCAGCGCCCAGGTGAAGCGCATGGCGCTTACGATCACCAACGAGGACAGCCGCATCGATTTCGCGGCCGAGGCGTATCGGTTCACCATCGATCCCGAGAACTTCTACGACGTTTACGATGCCTTCCAGACGTTCTCCAAGGTCTTCCGCCTGCACGACCGGATCCAATGGCAACAGCGCTCCGCACCCGTCACGGTTCGAGGTCCAGGCGGAGTCGCACCGCGGCCGGCCGGTCCTCCGCCACTGACCGACAAGGAACTCGGCGAGATCCTCGCCTCGCTCAAACGGGAGTCTTTCGACGACTCCAAGCTCGCCCTCGCCAAGGTCGTCGGCGCGGGCGCGCGTGGGCGCATCGCGTCCCGGCAGGTGCTGGAGATGCTGAAGCTCTTCTCCTTCGACGACCGGAAGCTGGAGTGCGCCAAATCCGCCGCCGACTGGGTGATCGATCCCGCGGAGTTCCATGTCGTCTACGCCGCCTTCACCTTCGAAAGTTCAAGGACCCAGCTGTCGAAATTCCTCGCGGTGAAAGGCGGCTTCGCTGCGCCAACCGCGAAACCGTGAACCGCTGGCGGCCTTTCTTTCAGTCGGCCCCCTGCTAGGTTTCCCGCGAAATGACGATGTTTGCCCTGAAGCACAGCGAACTACGCGACCTCCACGACAAGGTCGTCGCCGGGGAACGGCTCACCGAAGCCGACGCGCTGCGCCTGTTCGAGACCAAGGACCTCAACGCCCTCGGCGCGATGGCCGACTTCGCCCGCGCCCGCAAGGTCGGCAACCGCGCCTCCTACATCGTCAACCGCTACATCAACTACTCGAACTACTGCATCCTGAGCTGCCAGTTCTGCGCTTTCAGCCGCAAGAAACGCGACCAGGACGGCTTCGAGCTGAGCATCGACCAGATCGTCCAGAAGGCGCGCGAAGCGTTGGCCCTCGGCATCACCGAGCTGCACATCGTCGGCGGCCTGCATCCTTCCCTGCCCTTCAGCCACTACACCGGATTCCTCAAGGCCCTGAAGGCGCTCGATCCCCGGCTCCAGTTGAAGTGTTTCACCGCCATCGAGATTCTTCACCTCGCTTGGCTGGCCAAGAAATCCGTGCGCGACACGCTGGCCGAATTGAAGGAAGCCGGCCTCGAATCCCTCACCGGCGGCGGCGCGGAGATCTTCCGCAAGGAAGTCCGCAGCGCCATCGCCAAGGGCAAGGAATCCGCCGAGGAATACCTCGACGTCCACCGCACCTGGCACCAACTCGGCGGCCGCAGCACCTGCACCATGCTCTACGGCCACGTCGAGACGCTGGCCGACCGCGTGGATCACATGAGCCGGCTGCGCAAGCTGCAGGACGAGACCAAGGGATTCGTCGGCTTCATCGCGCTGCCCTATCAGCCGGACAACAACGGCATCCCCGTCGATCATCCGCCCACCGGCTTCGACCAACTCCGCACGCTCGCCGTGGCCCGGCTGTTCCTCGACAACTTCGACCACCTCACCGCCTACTGGGTCGGCATGGGGATGAAGATGGCGCAGGTCGCCCTCAGCTACGGCGCGGACGACATCCACGGCACGATCATCGAAGAACACATCTTCCACATGGCCGGCGCCAAGTCGCCCCAGCTCCAGACCGAAGCCGCCATGGTGAAAGCCATCCGCGAAGCCGGCCGCACCCCCGTTCAGCGGAACACCTTCTACGAACCGATCAAGGTCTGGGACGAACCCCAGGCCGCCGCGCTCTCGGCCAAGGAAGCGGGCGGCGACGCGGGAGAACAGCGGACCAAGGA
>JAYUUX010000588.1:0-3326 GCA_043754645.1 Verrucomicrobiales bacterium
CAACAGGCGCCCTCGCCTGTTGCACCGAAAGCTCCCAAGACCGCCGCCAAAGTCTCCGGCGAAGCCAACCGCCAGGAAGAGGCCGTGCGCATGAGCAAACTCCGCCGCACCGTCGCGTCGCGTCTTGTCTCCGCCCAGCAGCAGATGGCCATGCTCACGACGTTCAACGAGGTCGACATGTCCGCCATCATGGCCTTCCGCAAGGAACACGGCGAAGCCTTCCTGCAGCGCCACGGCGCCAAGCTCGGCTTCATGTCCTTCTTCGTGAAGGCGGTCATCGACGGCCTGAAGCTCGTGCCCCAGCTCAACGCCGAGATCCGGGGCGAAGACGTCGTCTACAAGAACTACCACGACATCGGCGTGGCCATCGGCGGCGGCAAAGGACTTCTCGTCCCAGTCATCCGCAACGCAGAGCGCCTGAGCTTCGCCGAGATCGAAAAGGCCATCGTAGCCTTCGCCGTGCGCGCCAAGGACGGCAAGATCATGCCCGATGAACTTGAAGGCGGCACCTTCACCATCAGCAACGGCGGCGTCTACGGATCCATGCTGTCGACCCCGATCATCAACCCGCCCCAGTCCGGCGTGCTCGGCCTGCACAACATCGTCGAACGCCCCGTCGCATTGAACGGCCAGGTCGTCATCCGCCCGATCATGTATCTCGCGCTCACCTACGACCACCGCATCGTCGACGGCAAGGAAGCGGTCACCTTCCTCAAGCGCGTGAAGGAATGCGTGGAGAATCCGGCGAGGATGTTGCTCGAAGTCTGATCGGCTGGTTCACGTTCGCTCATGCAAAGCTTCGATCTCATCATCATCGGCGGTGGACCCGGCGGCTATGTCGCCGCAATCCGCGGCGCGCAGCTCGGCCTTGCGGTCGCCTGCGTCGAAAAGGAATCCGCCCTCGGCGGCACCTGCCTCCGCATCGGCTGCATTCCCAGCAAGGCGCTGCTCGAATCCAGCGAGCTCTACTCCGAGGCCAAGCACGGCTTCGACAAACACGGCTTCAAGGTCGGCGAGGTCACGCTCGACCTGCCCACGATGCTCAAGCGCAAGACCGACGTCGTCTCGCAGATGACCAAGGGCATCGACTTCCTGCTGAAGAAAAACAAGGTCACCCGCCTCCTCGGCCACGGCCGTTTGCTCGGCAACGGCCAGGTCGAAGTGTCGTCCGCCGACGGCAAGACCGAGACCGTTTCCGCCAAGAACATTATCCTCGCCACCGGCAGCAAACCCGCCGTGCTGCCCGGCATCGAACTCGACGGCCAGATCGTCGGCACCAGCACCGAGGCGCTCGCCTACGACACCGTGCCGCAGCACCTCGTTGTCATCGGCGCCGGCTACATCGGCCTCGAACTCGGCTCCGTCTGGCAGCGGCTCGGCGCCAAGGTCACGGTGGTCGAATACATGGACCGCATCGCGCCCGGCATGGACCGCGAATTGGCCGACGAAGCGCAGAAGATCTTCGCCAAGCAGGGCCTCGAATTCCGCCTCAAACACAAGGTGCTTTCCGCGAAGGCCGAGAACGGCAAAGGCGTCGTCGTCTGCGAAGGCCAGGAGCCGATCGTCGCCGACAAGGTGCTCGTCGCCGTTGGCCGCGTGCCCAACACCGAGAAGCTCGGCCTTGATGTCGCTGGCGTCGCCACCGACAAGCGCGACCGCGTGGAAGTGAACGACCATTTCGCCACCAATGTCCCCGGCATCTACGCCATCGGCGACGTGATCAAGGGCCCCATGCTCGCGCACAAAGCGGAGGAAGAAGGCATGGCCTGCGCCGAGTTCATCGCCGGCAAACAAGGCCACGTGGACTACAACTCCATTCCCGGCGTCTGCTACACGCATCCCGAGATCGGCAGCGTGGGCCAGACCGAGGAACAGTTGATCGAGGCCAAGATCGAATACCGGAAAGGTGTCTTCCCCTTCAAAGCCAACGGCCGCGCCCACGCGCTGGCGCAGATCGAGGGCAAGGTGAAGATCCTCGCGGACAAGAAGACCGACCGCATCCTCGGCGTCCACATTCTCGGTCCCCGCGCCGGCGATCTTATCGCCGAAGCCGCCGTGGCCATGGCCTTCAAAGCCTCCGCCGAAGACCTAGCGCTCGCCTCACACGCCCATCCGACCCTGGCCGAAGTGATCAAGGAAGCCGCCCTCGCCGTGGACGGCCGGGCGATCCACATCTGAGGCGCAACAGTCCGAGGTCCACCGAGCCGGATCCGCGGTCTCCGACCCGGCGAGTTCGGGAACGTCGACCACCCGCTCGGCCGGCAAATTCTGAAAGGGCGGACCTATCGGCCAGGGGCCCCAGCCAGCGGAGCGCGGACTTCGGGGCCGCAGCTGCGCCGAGGCTCGTGCGAGGTGCCATCCCCCAAACGTTCCCCGGCCGCTGCGGCCTACACGGCCGCGCTCCGAAGACGGCAGGACAGGCATCCTGCCTGTCGGCCACCTGCCGGCTGCGGGGCACCGCAGCCCCGCCGGGGTTCGAGGGAAGGCCTACGCGCCGGGCCGTTCGCCGAGGCGGGCGGTCCAGTGGACCCATGCGATGAAGACGATCTGGAAGGGGAGCCGCGCCCAGAGAATCCAGGGCGGGATGGAACCAACGCCATGGGTTGCCGCGTAGATGTTCGCGGGGAACACGGCGATGAGGAGAACGATCAACCCCCATCCCGCCAGCCTCCGCGTGGAGGGGACGAGCACCCCGAGGCCACCGAGGATTTCGGCGACGCCGCTGAAATAGACCAGGCCCAGAGGCCACGGCAGGAAGGGCGGCATGATGGACAGGTAGAAGCGCGGCGCGATGAAGTGGTTGATCCCCGCCAGGACAAAGGCCACGGCCAACAGCCAACGCAGTAAGGTGCGGGTCCGCTGGAATCTCATTTCAGCCACAGGCTTTTGCTCTCCTTCTCAAGCGCCTTGAAGTCCGGGGCGCCGGTGACGTGTCCGGCCTTCTTCCGTCCGGCCAGCGCTGCGGCGACGCCATCGGCCAAGCCGGGTCTGTGGCGGGGAGACCTTGATGGGGGCGGTGGGGAGTTGGCGCGCGATCTCCGCGCAGAGGCCGGACCCACTCCTGCGGACGACCGGTTAGTTGACCTCCGCACTGCTCAGCTCGGCCATGTGCAGCGGCACGTCCTTCTCCCCGGCCTTTTCGAGGGGCCTGGTGACGAGCGACTCTCCGGGTGCGCCCCTCAGGAAGGCGATCCGCGCGTCGCCGTCGGGAATCGCGGCGGGCATGGGCGGGCGTCATCGGGGGCCGTCTCGGCGTGTGTGTGCCCGTCCCATTCCCTAGTGAAGGACCTTCGGCCGGGCCTGCGCTTGAGGATGCCGCGCGGGCG
>JAYUUX010000589.1:0-8328 GCA_043754645.1 Verrucomicrobiales bacterium
TGAAGTATGCCCTGGTGGCCGGAGCTGTTACCGGTGGCGGATTGACCGTGATCGCTAACGCGCCGAATCCCGCCGGAGTCGGAATTCTGCAGTCGTCCAAGGCATTCGGGGGAGCCGGGATCAGCCCGGTTGGGTTGCTGCTCGGGGCGCTGTTGCCGACGGGGGTCGCGATCGTCTTCTTCTGGCTGCTCCATTGAGGCAGGGTTTGCTGAATATGGGCGGGAACTTCTCTATTGCCCGGAAGAAGGTGTCTGGTAGGTTCGCGCTCCTTTTTCCGGGGCATCGGGCGCCGGTCAGGGGTGAACGGTCTTAAACATCCGATCCCGAAGTGGAGCGGTGGCCACAACAACAACTGACATGAATCCCGTTTTCCCCGGGATGGTCCGGACCAAATACGGCCGGATCGCAACACAGGAAACTGATTGAAACCCAATATCGGCGTTAAAGAGCTCCTCGAAGCAGGCGTGCATTTCGGTCACCAGACCCGTCGCTGGAACCCGAAGATGAAGCCCTTCATTTTCGATGCCCGCAACGGCATCCACATCATCGACCTGAGCAAGTCCGTCGTGCAGCTCGAGGATGCCTGCAAGTTCCTTTTCGACACCGTCTCGAAGGGCGGACAGGTGCTGTTCGTCGGCACCAAGAAGCAGGCCCAGGAGGCGGTCAAGGAATCCGCGAAGGCCTGCGGGCAGCTCCACGTCACCGAGCGCTGGCTCGGGGGCACGTTGACCAATTTCGCCACCGGCAAGCGCTCCATCAAGCGCATGAAGGAGATCGAGAAGATGGAGCTCGACGGTTCCATCAACAAATACGTCAAGCAGGAGCAGTCGATGATCCGCCGCGAGCACGCCCGCATGCTCAAGAACCTCGACGGCATCCGCTCGATGGAGAAAATGCCCGCCGCGATGTTCGTCATCGACGTGAAGCGCGAGCACAACGCGATCGCCGAGGCGCGCCGCCTCAAGATCCCGATCGTCGCCCTGGTCGACACCAACGCCGATCCGCTCCTGATCGATTATCCGATCGCGGGCAACGACGACGCGATCCGCTCCGTCCGCCTGATCCTTTCCACCTTCGTGACCGTGCTCGCCGCCGCCAAGGCCGAGTTCGACGCGAAATACGCCCGCCGCAAGACGGCCGACAAGGATGCCGGCGAGTCCACCGAAGGTGCCGCTGCCGCCGCCGCGCCCGAAGTCGCGGAGCCCGCCGCCGCCTGATTGATTCCGACCGGAAACAACGAGGCGGGGCATCACCGCTCCGCCTCGTTTTCCGTTCCAAGCAACAACACTCAACTCTCAGAACGACACCATGGCTGAAATCACCGCCCAAGCTGTAAACACGCTCCGCCAGATGACCAACGCGGGCCTGATGGACTGCAAGAAGGCACTCGTCGAAACCGCCGGAAACATCGACGCCGCCGTCGATCTCCTGCGCAAGAAGGGCATCGCCTCCGCCACCAAGAAGGCGGGACGCGAGGTCAAGGACGGCGCCATCTTCCAGGCCATCTCAGCCGGCTCCAAGTCCGGCATCCTCGTCGAGATCAACTGCGAGACGGATTTCGTCGCCCGCAACGACATGTTCAAGACGTTCGGCGACGAGATCGCCAAGAAGCTGCTCGCGAACCCCACCGCCGAGGTCGAGGCGGACCGCGTGACCGCCGTCGCCAAGATCGGCGAGAACATCCAGGTGCGCCGCAGCCACAAGCTCGAAGTCGCCGGCAACGGCCTCGTCGCCGCCTACATCCATGCCGGCGCCAAGATCGGTGTCCTCGTGGAGGTCGGTTCCGGCAAGGAAGCCACCACCGCGAACGAGGACTTCAAGCAACTCGTCCGCGACATCACCCTGCACATCGCCGCCGCCAGCCCGGTGGCCGTCCGCCGCGAGGACGTCAACGCCGATGTCGTCGCCAAGGAACGTGAAATCCACGCCCAGTCCGACGCCCTCAAGGGAAAGCCGGCCGCCGCGATGGAGAACATCCTCAAGGGCAAGCTCAACAAGTTCTACGAGACGAACTGCCTCCTCGAACAGGGCTTCGTGAAGAACCCCGAACTCAAGGTCGATGCCCACGTCGCGTCCGTCGCGAAGAAGGTCGACGACGAGATCATCATCCGCCGCTTCCTCCGTTTCCAGTTGGGCGAGGCGATCTAATTTTGGCGACAGCGCCAAGGTCCTGAACTGCGAACCGGCGGTGGGAGCAATCCCGCCGCCGGTTTTATTTTGGCTCGTAGTCGTAGGCCGGGCGTCCGCGCCCGGCCAGAAGCTGTTTCATTCACGAAGAACACCAAGAGCACGAACAGTAGTTGCACTCGGTCATCTTCTGCGATGACAGCGCGGTCAGACGAGGCGCAGGCGGGAAATCAAATCTCTGTCCCGGCTGACAACGTATGCGGCATCGTTTTCACCGATCACATGGATGGGATTCAGCCTGAGAACTTGGCTCCAGAAGCCATCTCGTTCGCACCGATTCCATTCTTCATCGTCTTCAATTGGTGAAAAACTCGTGTAGTTCACGAATGTCTCGAACTTTTCCACGACGACCGGGCGATCAAACACCAGCCACTCGTCGAACTGGTCATGGGGAATTTCATCCGCGCTGCGGATTGCTGGGCTGTGGGCCAATTGTCCGATCATTCGCCAGCCGCCTTCCCTCTCCTCATCGGCCAACGTCAGATGGCCGCTGTCATACGAAGTGTTTACCAGATACCTGCCGAGCACCAATTCCGGGCATCTCTCCCACAGATTTGGGATGCGGAGATCAGGCCGATCTGGCCAGGAGAGGGCATGGAAACCGTCCCGTTCAAGCTCCAGTATCTTCATGACTTCGATGTTCGGTGTTGGATGTTGGCTGTTCGATGTTTCCCTTCCGCAGCACCGACTGGCCGGGCGCGGACGCCCGGCCCACGGCCTCAGTATCCGTTCACCACATCGATCAGTTCCCGGAGTCGGCCGTAGCTCTTTCGGTCGAACCCGAAGGCAATGCGCGGAAGTTCGAGATGCGAATTGTCCTCCCGCTCCTCGGGCGTGGGGTCGATCACCCGGAATTTTTCGCCGGTGATGATGTCGGCGAAGTCCTCGTTCAGCGCGTCAATGGCCGCCGGGGACGGACGATGCTTCAGCCGGATGACGAGCAACTCCCGGACAAACCGTTGCGAATGGTAGTTCCGGTAGAACCGCGTGATCCATTTCACCGCCTGGTCGGGGTTGTCGGTGATCTGGTAGAGGTTGAGGTCGTCCGGCGAGATGAGTTGGTCGCGCAGCAGGTGTTCGCGGACGTGTTTGTCCCACGTCTTCCAGTAGGTTCCGCCCGCCTTGTCGACCAGGATCAGCGGCATCAGGCGGCTCTTGCCCGTCTGCATCAAGGTGAGCGCCTCGTAGCCTTCGTCCATCGTGCCGAAGCCGCCGGGGAAAAGGACGATGCCGTCCGAGTAGCGGAGGAAGGTCAGCTTGCGGGTGAAAAAGTATTTGAAGGTGATCAGCTTCTTGTCCTTCTCGATGATCGGATTGGCCGACTGCTCCCAAGGCAGCCGGATGTTTGCGCCGAAGCTGTTCTCCACGCCCGCGCCCTCGTGGCCCGCCTGCATGATGCCGCCACCGGCTCCGGTGATGACCATGAAGCCGGCCTGCGCGATCTTCTGCGCGAAGTCGACGCACTGGACGTATTCCGGCTTGCTCGCCGCGAGCCGGGCCGAGCCGAAGATCGTGATCTTGCGCCGCGCGGCGTAGGGCTCGAAGAGGCGGAAGGAGTAGCGCAGTTCGCGGATGGCCGTGCGGATGACGCGCACGTCGCCCCGGTTCTCCACGTCGGTCAGGAGCTTGAGCGCGTTGTGGATGATGTCCTCGACGTCCTCCTCGTTGTAGCCGCCGCCCTTGAAGTCGATCAGGTCGCGGATGCGCCGCTTCAGTTCGGGATCGATGACCGTCTTGTCCGTCTTGTCCATGGTTCGAGCCTAGGGGGAATCCGCCGCGCCGCAACCGAACGCCGTCATGCCGCCGGAAGACCAGCGGGTCGGAGATTCGAAAGAAGTTGGTTCGATCATCGGCGGCTTGTGGAGTCCATCGGCCGGATCGAATCGCTCTGAACCGCAAAGCCGCATCGGATCAGTTCGCGCCCCACTTCGTATTCTTCAGGAAGGCGACCAAGTCGGCCAGCTCCTGCCGGCTCAACTGCTCGTCCAATCCCTGCGGCATGACGCTGACGGTGCCGGGCCGCAGATCGGTGATGTCGCTTCTGCCAATAGTAACCTCCGTTTCAGGCCCCGTGCCGATGACGACCTCGTCCGCGCCGTCGCGACGCAGCACGCCCGCGATCTCCTCGCCGTCCTTCCGCGTCGCCACCACCGGTTCGTAGCTGCGCACGAAGCTCGCGCTCGGATGGACGATGGCTTCCAGAAGATCCCGCTCCGTCCGCGCCTGGCCGATGCTCGTCAGGTCCGGCCCGAGCTTGCCGCCGAGATAACCGATGCGATGGCAGGCCGCGCACGCCGCCTTGGCGCTGTTGAAGACCGCCTGCCCGCGCCGCACGTCGCCCTTCAGCGCCTTCAGTTCGGCGAGCAACGATTCTAATCGCGCCGCTTGCTTTGGGGCTTCCGCGTCCAGTCCGGCGAGAAACGGTTCCGCCGCCTGCTTCACGGCTGCCGGAAACTTGGCGAATACGGCCTTCCATGCCGACACCGGCAAACTCTTCGCGGCCGACGAATCCTTGAGCGACGACAGCAACCTCAAGCCAACCGGCTCCGTCGGTCCGGCCTCGAACGCCGGCAGCAGACGCGGCAACTCCAGCGGTCCCACGCCGCCGACCAAGCCCGCCAGCTCCAGCCGCTGATCCTCTTTCAACTTGGCCTTGGCCAACGTCGTCGCGGCCGCTGTGCGGGTTAGGGGAGTGTTGGTGGAACCCAGCTTGGTCTTCAGGAAACCAACGCTGGCACTGTCCAGCGCCGAACCCGTCGGCAGGGAACCGAGCGCTTCTAGCCGAAGGTTGTCAGGGAAACGGGTGTCGGCCGCGATGCCGCTGAGCGACTGCTGCACGGCTGCGTCGCCGGAGAACGCCCGCGCAGCCTTCACCGCTGCGAGGGAAGGCGAGCCAAGCGCGCTTTGGACTGCATCCCGCCAGACGGTCGGGGGTGTCTTCAATCCGGCACCCGCGATGGCGTTCAAGGCGGCGACGCGGGTCTCGGGTCCGAAGACGGAGTTGGTCACGGCCTCGGCCAGGAGCTGCTGTCCGGCGTCGGACTTGGTGAGGATGCCGAGTTGGGAGACGACCGCAGTGTTCGAGGACGTGAGCTGCTGCCGGAACCACCCGGCCAGTTCGCCGCTCCACTCCGGATGCCGCCCGACAATCCACTGCGCCGTTTCCCTGAGAGTTTGGTTGGTGGACGTCAACGAAGGTGCGACTTCGTCGGGGCGGAGGTCGCTGTCAGAGAGGCCTTCGAAGACGGTCAGGAAGTAAGCCCTTTTGTCGGGCTCCATTGGTTTGTTGAAAACTGGGAGCACTCCGTTCGTAGGTAAGGACGCTCGTTCGTTATATCTGATGAATCCGTGCCATATTGTTTGGCGAAGCTTGAGACTGGTGAATCCGGCTATCGCTGATCGCAGGGAAGCCTCTCGGAGGACCGGTTCTGAACGGGTGGGAAATGCTACTTTAGGTGCCCAGTCGGCGGCATTCAGCGCCGTGTTCAGTTCGATTGCGGCTAGGTGTTCTTGCGGACTGCTTGAAGCGACCCACAAGAAAAGATCGGGATCTAACAGCCAGGCAAATTTTCCAGGAGGATTGTCCCTCAAGCTCCTCAGTGCAGAAACACGCAAAAAATTTGTTGTCGGCGGACTCTTGCTGGCGCGTCCCCATGTGAGAATTGGCTTGGCCAATGCATTAAATGCGTTGGTTGTGCCTATGTTCCCGAGCACAAAAACCGATGCGACGAGTTGATCCAGATTGGCGGAGGCTCTCACGGCATTGGTGATTGCTGGGATTGACGAGTTTCCACGGACGACAAGCTCATCAGCCGCTTTCTTTCTCACTGCCGGCCTCGGATCACCGAGCAGTGTTGCCAGCGCTTGTGTTTTCAGTTTGCTGAATTTTGTCCGAAGCCCGTAGGGATCGTTGACCTTCTTTGCATCCGCTTTCCGCACGCGGTAGATCGCGCCGAAGACGTCAGGCTTGGCGAGCTGGGAGCTGGGGCAACAGAGCTTATACCAGCCGCCGGTGTCGATCACGAGCAGGCTGCCGTCGCCGTCCTCCAGCACGTCGGTGGGATGGAAGTCTACGTCGTCGCTGACGAGGAAATCGCTGTCGGTGCTGGCGTAGGTCGCGCCGTTGGGACGCAACTCGTGCCGGGTGATCTTGTGCAGGTTGAAGAGCGAGGCGAAGAGGTTGTCCTTGTAGCCCGCGCCGAAGACGTCGCTCTCGTAGCGGCACAACCCGCTGGGTGCGCCCGCGCCGAACTGGATGAAGGGCTGCGTCAGCTTCGGTCCGGTGCGCTTCACGGCGCGGTCGTTGAGCACATCGTTCTCCTTGCCGAAGACGGCGCCGTAGGTGGCGTGGCCGATGCCGTCGCGGAAGCCCGGTTGGCTGAAGTCGATGAAGGTGCTGGTGAAGAAGACTTCGCCCTCGCGCGAGAATGCGACGCCCACCGGGTTGTCCATGCCTCCTGTCATGACGACGCCCATGCCCGTGCCGTCGGGGCGGCGACGGAAGATGTGGGCGGCGCGGTCTTTCAGGATGGAGCCGTCGCCGAGCGTGTGGGTCTGTTCGGCGAACGCGCCCTTGGTCCAGTAGAGAAACCCGTCCGGCCCGAGATAGGGACCGTGGATGTCGTTGGCGCAGCCGGTGAGAGTGCCGCCGTTGAACCATTCCTCGCGTTTATCGGCCACGCCGTCGCCATCGGTGTCGGTGAACTTCCAGATGCTCGGCGGACCTGCGACATAGACGGAGCCGGCGTGCCAGAGACAGCCCTGTGGGAACATGACCTTGTCGGCGAAGACGACCGACTTGTCGTAGATGCCGTCGCTGTTGGTGTCTTCCAGGCGCAGGACACGATGTGTGGGGTTCTTGAGCTGCTCGGCGGGCGGGAGATTCGAGCCGGAGGAATCGGTCACGTAGAGCCGGCCGCGATCGTCGATGCTCCCGCTGACGGGGCGCTGGACGAGATTGGTCGTGGCAACGCGTTCCACGATGAAGCCGGCGGGCACGGTGAACTTGCGGCCGTCGACGGTGAACTGCGCCGCCGTGGCCGGCGAATCTAGGAGTCCGGCCAACGCGGCAATGAAGGCAATGGACAGAAGGCGGGTTTTCATTTGGGCGAGACCTGGAACTCCTCTGACAAGAGTCCTATGGCCCGAGGGTTTCAACCGCGAAACCAGCCGGTGATCGCCCCGGTCAAGAATTGTCCGGCGTCCGCCAAACGACGCGTAGCGCCACCGGGACGACGGGATGAGGTTGGCTGCATGAAAGCCACCCTTCTTCTCCTGATCACTTCCGCCGCCCTCGTCCTTGCCGGTTGCGCCTCGACCGGCGGCCACGGGATGGCCTGCGGTAAATGTGCCTGCAAGATGATGAAGCCTTCTGCGTCCGATTCGGCCAAGTGCGCCATGTGCGGCCACACCGCGGCGGAGCATACCAAATCCGCCGATGGCAAATCCGCCACGACCGAGCACAAACACTGAGGCTCGTTTGGGTGGTCGCCCGCCAAGATGATGAGACACGCGGACTCCATCGTTCCATCCGGTGCGCTGTTCGCGGCGGTTGAACCGCTGCTGCCGCAGGGGCAGGTGCTGATCGCGGCGATCTGCGTCGCCCTCGTGATCGTCTGCGTGCTGCTCCACTACGAGGTGCTGAGGATTCTCTCCGTGCTTCTGGCCCGTATGACTGCGCTGCATCGCGTCCGCGTGCTGGTCCTTATCCTCGGCCTGTTCGCCACGCACACGGTCGAGGTGTGGATCTATTCGGCGGCCTATGGGTTTGTGGACGGGAAAGGTGCCCTCGGGCACCTGGTGCATTCTTCCGTGCCCACGGCGCTGGGGTGGTTGGACTACGTCTACTTCTCGTTCGTCACCTACACCACCGTCGGCTACGGGGACTTTGTGCCCGTCGGGCCGATCCGCTTCATCGCGGCCACTGAGGCGCTGAACGGCTGGGTGCTCCTCGGTTGGTCGGCGTCGTTCACCTTCCTCGAGATGCAGCGGTTCTGGAGGGAGCCCGCGAGGTGACAATGACGCGCTGGACGAGGCTGGGATAATCGCGGCGGGGCAGATAGCCGCGCTCATGCTAGCCGAGAGAACCGAGGGCGTGCTCCTCGTCCGTGAACAGACGCGGCCAGCGCTTCTGGTCGGCCA
>JAYUUX010000590.1:0-4765 GCA_043754645.1 Verrucomicrobiales bacterium
CAGCAGCACGCGTCCGTCATGTTGAACGGCCGCACAACTGACCGAACTATCTCGTCCGACCGGCGAAACATACGAAGGATCGAGGCCGCCGTTCGGCAATACCCGAACAATGCGGGGACCGGAGTCCGATAAACGATCTTGGAACTTGGTGGACTGCCGTGCCGCGAGAGCCGACCCGTCCGGAAGAAGTGCCAGCAGGTTTAACGATTGATTGGTGGACGTGACGAATCGGAAGGTTGGATCGATTGATCCATCGGGATGCAGGCGTTCGATGCCGTATCTCGGCCTTCCATCGGCGCTGTCGGAGTGGCCGGAGACGAGAATCTGTCCATTGGGCAGGACCCGGTTCTCCATCGTTCGTGCGAAATGTCCTCCATAAAGGAAGAGGTCGTCGAGGGTTCCGTCAGTCCTGATCCGCGCCAACGGGAACCCGCTTTGCGTGACAAGCAGTTGGCCTTCCCTGTCCTCCGACAAAACATTCCCGTAGAACCCAACCTCCATCATGAAGCTTACTTCCTCGAATATGCCGCCTGGCACGGGCAAGGAACCGGAAAACAACGCCATGTTGGTTGAAAGGCCAAAGTTCCCGACTACGACAAGCCGACCATCCCGCCAGACTCGCATGTCCGCGACTCCATCCAGCAAATTGGAAAAATAGCTCCTCTGCAAAAGGCCTTCTCTCGAACGAAACTGCAACGCTCCCAATTCCTGCTCAACAGAGGCGGAGCCCATTGCCACGTCTCCATTGGCAAGCTCGGCGATCGACGAGAGGTAGGGCAAGGACTGAAGCACTATAGAGCACTCAGGAATCTCCGCGCCATCCTCGGTGAACCGGCGAATCTTCGTCGTTGTCCCGTCATACTCGAAGCAATACCAGGAGTTGGTCGGACCTCGTGTAAGCGATGGAATGTAGCCATTGGTGCCGAACACATTTGAAAACGTGTTCACGATCTGCCCGGTAGCGCCAAGGCGGATCAGCGTGGGAAGGCGGATGCCGTTCGTATCGTAGAGCATTCCGGTTACGAGCGCTCCACCGTCCGACAGCGTCGCCGTTCCGATGACCGAGCTATTTGCGCCGATGGTGGCGACGAACGAATAGTCGACGCTTCCGTCAGTCCGGATTTTGTAGAGGCCATTCGACAAGGAAGAGTTGGTCCTTGTGGGCCATGCTTGAACGAAGAATCCACCCGTCGGCGACTGGACTACAAAGTAGGACGTCCCGCTAACGAATCCCTTGAGGGCAAACGTCGTCTCGAACAGGCCGTTCGTTCCGAGGATCTGCAGCTCATTGGCCGAGAAGCTTCCCAACACCCGCCCGCCTGCCAGCCCCGCCAAAACAGGATACGGGTAGGCTTGGGTGGCGTTGGTGTTTGTTCCCAAGAGGGTGCCCGTGGTGTCGAACCGGAGAGCTTCCGACCCGTCGAACGCGGTGATCGACCGGTCAGGATGGGAAACAGCCTTCCACGCATCGATGGACCGATAGGAAGCAAGGTTGGCGGTTGGTGATCCGTTGGGGCCGATCTTCCACGCCCGACGATACCCATTGTTGGTGTCTGTCAGCGCTCCCGCGACGAAGACGCCGCCGTCGGCCAGAGGGAAACCTTTGAAGGTGGAAAAACTTCCAACCTGAAACCGGTTGGAGGCGATGGTCCCGTCAGGATTAATTATCGCCACAGAGAACCTCCGTTCTCCTCCGATCCGTTGGAATGATCCCGAGACAAGGACGCTGCCGTTGGTCATCTCCTCAAGCCCGATGGCCCAGCCTCGTCGCAACTGAAGCCCCGCATCGAAATTCGTCTTCACCGCGCCCCATGTGGTCGCCCGAAGGTTGGTCACGGCGAACAGCGCCAGCAGAATTCCGAGTTTGAAGCTCCTCAGCATGGACGGAGCCTATCTGTCCGCCCCTGCCAGCTTCAAAAGCTTTCCCATGCCGTCGTGGAACAGCTCCTCGTTCTCGAAGGGAACGCTGTTGTGGAAACCGGAAACCTTCACAAAGAGCTTGGGTTCGTTGGCGGCGGCGAAGTTTTTCTCCGCATGGCTGAACTTCACGATCTCGTCCTGTTGGCTGTGGATGACGAGCACGGGCACGTGGATCTGCGGCAGGCGTTCGCGCGTGGCGTAGCGGATGGTGGAGATGAGGCGCACGGGCAGGAACCAGAAGAGTTCCGCGCCGACATCGGGGATGCTGGTAAAGGCGCTCTGGAGAATCAGCCCGCCGACCTTCTCGCGCCGGGCCAGTTCGCTGGCGATGCCGCCGCCGAGGGATTCGCCATAGCTGAGGATCTTCTCCGGCGCGAAGCCGCGCTGTTTCAACCAGCCGTAAAAGGCGAGCGCGTCGCGGTAGGTGCCGTCCTCGCTCGGGCGGCCTTCGCTGCGGCCGTAGCCCCTGTAGTCGTAGAGCATTACGGCCACGCCATGTCGCCGCAGCAGGCCGGCGAGCGCGGTGCGGTGGCTGATGTTGCCGGCGTTGCCATGGGAGACGAGGACGACGAATCCGGCGCGCGGCGAATTGGTGGGCGCGGGGATGAACCAACCGTGGACTTTGACGGAATCGTCCGTGGTCAGCGCGACGTCCTCGAACGGCAGGCCGACCTCGGCCGGGGAACCATCGAGCACCTTGTTGGGATGGTAGACGTTGGCGTGCTCGAACCAGCGGAAGAAGATCATGATGACGGCAAGATAGACGACGGGACGGACCACCCAGCGTCGGAATCGGCTGTGGCGCGGCTTGGCGTCGGGCATGGCAGGAACGTGGAAGCACGAATGACGAAGGTCAAAGGCCGAAGCCTGCTGCGGGGCGGTCTCGCTCGATCAGCAGCGGCGAGGCCAGGGTGATGAATTGGTCAGGGCTTCGGGACCTGTTCGAAGACATGCGCCAGAAACTCTGCCTTTGGTCCGATATGCCGACGGGTCAGTATCCGATAGATCCCGACTTCCAAAAGCAGTTCGAGCGAATCCTCGAATTCATTCCCCGCGAAGACAGAGTCGAAGAGCACATGAGAGGGTTCTTCGGCGTGATAGACCATCTCTTCGAGCATCTCCGCCGTGGGGAGGTGTTCATGCACGGCTTCCAGAATGTCAGCTTCCGAATCAGCGAAACCCCACCGAACGAGCGCCGGTCCAAGATCCGACGCAATGACGGTGGTTGAATCCGGAGTATCCCCAAGGACCAGGGCGAGCCCTCCGCCGACGGAGATGCTTCCCAGATAATCACTGACGGCACAGGCGCGCGCGTAGTCATCGCCAACCATGGGATTCGTAACACTGACTGCATGCCATTCGCAAAGCTGTCGCCTGGGAGCGAGGATCATTGGTCCGCCTAGGCTTTCTATCCATTTCATGGCCTTGCTTAAGAATGCTGGGGCACTCAGAGGCGTGGGTCAAAGGCCGAAGCCAATCTGAACGGCTCCGACTGTCACCTAAGCCGTTGGCGAATCCACGACGGGTTTCTTCTGCAATCCAGCACCGCGTGAACTGAAACAACGTCATCCGCCTTGGTGTAGTAGACCGCGAAAGGAAACCGCCGTGATAGAAGGCGATGATACCGACCGAAGAAGACCCGGTGGATGCCCGCGTGAAGATGGAGCGATGTGATGTCCGAGGACAGCGTGGCGATGAAGTAGCCGCCGAGTCCGGGGCTCTGCCGGTCGTAAAAGCGTTTTCCCTCCTCCAGATCCCGTTCCGCCGCGTCGAGGACGACGATCCTCATGGAAGATCCGCCAAACGCTTTCTGACAGTTTCCCAGTCGGTGAAACGAGCCTCACCCGACGCGATCCGACCTTCCCGTTCGGCCAGTTCGTCGCCGTGCCAGGCCGGTGAGTCGATGGAGTTCTGTTCCGGCCAAAGCGAATCCCAGAGATCCTCCATGGTCCGGAGCTTCTCGTCGCGCGACATCTCGGCGATGGCTTTCATGCGGGAGACACTACGAGTTTCAACAGTCCGGTGCAATGGGAGGGAGGACTTCCATGCAGTCGCCAAGGGTGGCGTTGGTTGGGTGCCGGGACCTAGTCGAAGCCAAAACCCTCGGACCACTGATCCCTTCCGATTTCGAGGCAGCTGATGTGAAAGCCACGGGGATAGTCCCGGAAACCAGGCCTTCTTCGTTTCCGTCTGACGGCCAGTCGAGCGTCAGCCTTCGTGGCGTAAACGCCGATGAGCTTGACCTCGTCGTCGCCGTTTTCCCGCTCGTAGGAATGCATGACCAAGAAGATCGATTTCATCAGATTGTAAAATAACCCCAACCCGAGAACACTAATTCAGGAGGTGATTTATGGACCTTTCGTCGCCGGATGGCTGGGTATCGTCAAATCGATTCTCTGAAGAGAGTTTTGGGCTGTGCGAGATGGGTTGATCTGATCGAGTCCGATGACAGCGGTTGAAATCCACGATCACCTGCACAAGCTCCCGCGTAACGATGAGCGCTCCGGAGCCAAGTTCCTCTTATCAACCTGAGCCAGCCGGCGCTTCTCCTGAAACACCGGCGTCGGAAGCGGGCGAGCATTGGCGGTGGTGTCCTCGCTGCGGGCATGAACTGCACAACGAGAAGTGCAAACTGCGTTGTCCGCGTTGCCACTACTTCATGAGCTGCTCGGACTTCGATTGATCCCAGTTCATGGTAGGGCGGGCTTCCAGCCTGCCCCGAAAGGACAAGGACTCCCGCATCGTTTGATGCCCTGATGAGCCACAGCGTCTGGTTTTCAGGTTGGGACTTCCTGGGGCAGGCAGGATGGGCACGGTCTCACATGATGCGTTACAAAACGTGGTC
>JAYUUX010000591.1:0-2880 GCA_043754645.1 Verrucomicrobiales bacterium
GGAGTTCACCGAGATCCGCGCCAGGCTGTCGTCCGTAAAGAAGTCCAACAACCTGCAGGCGAAGCCGGGCGTGAGCCCCATCTACATCATGCGACCGGCCACCCTTCCGGGCGCGTCGAACCTCCTCGAGTTCGTCGTGATGACGGATCCCAACGCGGGCGGACAATTCTACGTCGGCAACACTTACGCATCGCGGCCCCACAATGTGGCGGCGTTGTCGGGCCGGTCGGCCTCGTCGGGGCTTTACACGGATGAGGAGGGGGTCTGGATTTCAGCGGCGGCGCCCGTGTTCGACCGGAGCAATCGGGTCGTCGCGTTCGTCCAGGCAGACCGGCCGGTCAGCGAATACCATCGGGGGACGAGGACGGCGATGCTTTCGCTGCTCCCCGGAGCCTTGTGGACCGCCCTGGCGGCTCTCGTGGTCAGCTGGGGTGTCGCGCGCAGGCTGGCCCGCCCGATCAAGGAGATCTGCGACACGGCCCGGCATTTCGGAGCCGGCCAGTTCGGGCACCGGATTGCGGACAACCGAAATGACGAGCTCGGGGACCTTGCGCGGGAGTTCAACCAGATGGCCGACAAGATCCAGACGGCCCGGCAGGCTCTGGAGGCGAAGAACGTCGAGTTGGCGGACGCGCTGGCCGCGGCGAACGCCGCGAGCCTGGCCAAGAGCGAATTCCTCATGATCATGAGCCACGAGCTGCGCACGCCGATGAACGGCATCGTCGGGTTCAACGAGTCGCTCTACGACACGCCGTTGACCCTGAGCCAGAGGGAGGCGGTCCAGGGCGTGGCCGCCAGCGCCCGGGAGCTCCTGGACCTGATCAACGACGTCCTCGACTACGCGAATCTCGACGGCCAGACGGTCAAGGACGAGGAGCAGGAGTTCGACCTGATCGAGTCGATGTCCGTTCTGCGGGACAAGTTCCGCAACGAGGCCAGGAACCGCGGCCTTGCCCTGCGACTGCACCTCTCTCCGGAGATCCCGTCCCGGCTCCATGGGGATGCGAAACGGGTCGTCCAGGTCCTGAAACATCTGATCGCGAACGCCATCAAGTTCACCGCCAAGGGCGAGGTCTCGATCGTCGTGGTGCCGCTGAAGCTGGAAAAAGACCGGGCGTTGATCCGGTTTGCCGTCACCGACACGGGGATAGGCATTCCGATGGAAGCGCGGGACCGGATCTTCAAACCCTTCACCCAGGTCGACGGCTCGCGGTCCCGGCGTCACGGCGGAACCGGAGTCGGGCTTGTGCTGTGCAAACGGATCTCCGAGTTGCTCGGCGGCGAGATCGGTTTCACCAGCGAAGAGGGCCGGGGCTCCACGTTCTGGTTTACGTGCTGGCTCCAGATCGTGGATCCGAAGCGTCCGTCCGACTTGGCCGCCGTGCCGGAATTGGTCCGTGCCGGCTGACCTGGGCCGCTTGGCAGCGCGGTTTCCGGATGCTCAAACTCTTCTGAAGATCCCAAGCCTTCCCTCCGTCAAAAAAGGGCGTTTGCACGTATGCGTATGATTGCCTAGGGTGACGTTTCGCTCGAATGAAGAATTTCCTGATTTTGGTTCTGGTTGCCGCGGCCTTGGCCGTTGGCGGCGTCTTTGCTTGGAAGAAGTTCGGGCCGGAGCCCCAGGCCGCTTCGGCCGTCAAGACCCGGCCCACAACCGCCGTCGCCGAAAAGCGCGACATCAAGTTCTTCGTCAATGTCGCGGGCGACATCGGCCCGGCCGAGCAGGTTTCCGTGCGGCCCGAGGTCAACGGCAAGATCGATGCCCTCCCGGTCGACATCGGGGACGCGGTCAAGAAGGACCAGATCCTCTTCACGCTCGACGACAAGGACCTCCAGACCGAGCGATCCCAGCGCGTCACCGAGATCGACGGCGCCAAGCTCAGCCTTAAGGGCTCGCAGGTGAACCGCGATCAGGCCAAACGCAACTTCGACCGCGCCCAGGAGTTGTCCGACGGCAAGCTTATCTCCCAGGAAGTCTTCGAGGAGTCGCGCACGGAATACGAGAAGGCCAAGAACCAGGTCGATCTCGCGCAGAATTCCCTCTTCCGGGCGAACACGGCCCTGGCGCAGGTCGATGAGCGGTTGACCAAGACGAAGATCAAGGCGCCGTTCGACTGCACGATCCTCACCCGGCCGGTCTCGGTCGGCCAGGCCGTGTCTGGTTCGGGCGGCTTCAACAGCGGCACCGAAGTTCTGACGATCGCCAACCTGCAGGAGATGGTCATCAACGCCCACGTCAACCAGGTCGATGTCACGCGGCTCTTCATCAACCAGGAGGTCGACATCCAGATCGACTCCGTGCCCGGCCTCAAGATCCAGGGATCCGTCGACCGCCTCGCCCCCCAGGCCACGATCAAGAACGGCATCAAGGGATTCGCCTGCCGCATCCAGCTCAAGGCGCCGGACAAGCGCGTTCGGCCCGGCATGACCGCCAACATTTCCATTCCGGTCGCTTCCGCAGAAAACGTCGTGTCCGTCCCGCTCTCCGCCGTGTTCTCGGAGCAGGGCGAACGCTTCGTATACGTCAAGAAGGACGACGGTTCGATGGAACGCACCGTCGTGCAGATCGGGGTCTCCGATTTCTTCTTCGCGGAGGTGACCAAAGGCCTCACGGGCGGCGAGGAAGTCTCGCTGGAAACCCCGGATACCAAGACTCCGAACGGGAAGGCGCCCGAAACCAGGCCGGGCTCCGGACGTCCATCTTCGAGCGGCAGTGGAGGCTCGAACCGCTCTTCTTCCGCCGGCGGCCCCCGCGCCAGCCTCTAGTCGTCCGAGCCAGCAACCCCCGCCATGGCCCTCGTTGAACTTCGGAACGTCAGCAAGATCTACCACCTCGGCGGCGAGGAGATCCGCGCCCTGGACGACGTGTCCCTCGACATC
>JAYUUX010000592.1:0-12284 GCA_043754645.1 Verrucomicrobiales bacterium
CGCCTCTTCGGAGCGCGGTCCTCCGGGCCGCAGCGTGTCCAAACTGTTTGTAGCTTCGAAACCTTCCGGCGATACCGGCCGCGCTCCGAATTCTACGCCTCATTTACCACTCGTTTCCTGACAACCGAATGGAGCATCCTCCAGTCGCTCATCGCCCCGCCAAATTCATGAGAACGTGGATCATCAGTTTGACCGTCCTTGCCTTGCTGGTTTTGCCGTCGGCGTTCGCGGCCGCGCCCACTCCGGTCGAAGTCCACGGTGCGCTCCGCGTCGAAGGCAACCGCATCGTCGGACGCGATGGAAAACCCGCCGTGCTCAAGGGCATGTCGTTCTTCTGGAGCCAGTGGCAGGGCCAGTTCTACAACAGCAACGTCGTCCATTGGCTGAAGGACGATTGGAACTGCTCGGTGGTCCGCGCCGCCGTCGGCGTCTCATCCGACGGCGTGCTCGGCAACCGCGAACGGGAAGTCGCCAAGACCAAGGCCGTCATCCAGGCGGCCATCGACCGAGGCATGTATGTCATCGTCGATTGGCACGATCACAACGCCCGCCAGCATCAGGCCGAGGCCATCGCGTTCTTCGAGGACATCGCCCGCACCTACGGCAAGCTGCCGAACATCATCTACGAACCGTGGAACGAGCCGTTGAAGGACCACGACTGGAGCACGGTCATCAAGCCCTACCACGAAGCCGTCGTCGCCAAGATCCGCGCCATCGACCCGGACAACCTCATCGTCCTCGGCACCCAGACCTGGTCGCAGGAGGTGGACAAGGCGTCCCGTGACCCGGTGAAGGGCACAAACCTCGCCTACGCGCTCCATTTCTACGCCGGCACGCACCGGGAATCCCTCCGCCAGAAAACCCGGACTGCGCTGGCCAATGGCGCGGCCATCTTCGTGACCGAATGGGGCACCGGCGAAGCCAACGGCGCCGGCAAACTCGATCAGAACGAGACGCGTCTTTGGTGGCAGTTCATGGATCAGAACCGGCTCAGCTGGTGCAACTGGTCCATCGCCGACAAAAACGAAACCACCGCCGCGCTCCTGCCCAAGGCCAACCCGTTCGGCCGCTGGCCAACGAACGAGATCAGCCCATCCGGTCTCCTTGTGCGCGGCGAACTCAGGCGCATCAACCCACCCCGGGCCAATCCATGAGCATCAGCACAACTGTTCCTAAGCTTCTCTCGGTCGCAGCGCTCGTTTTGTGTTTGGTCGGCTGCGTGCATCCAGGTCCAGTCGTCTTGTATCGTGAAATGACGCTGGAGGAATCGCAGGCCGAGACAAAGAGGGCCTCCCAAATGGAGGATCAGGCAGACCTGGTTATCGATTTCGAAAGACCCGATGAACTTAGCCTGCGGACGAAAGGACAGGCCGACTCCATCGCCACCACCGAGCGCGGTTTGGCGGAGGCTATAGCCGCTGTAAATCCTCAAAAAGACTTGGCCGTCGTCATCCTCCGAAAGCCGATACGCTTCCGCTACGACGAGCCCGAGTTGGCCAAGAAGGCGGATGAGATCCAAGCCGTCGCGCAGGCGCAGGGATTCAAGCGAGTTGTTTTCCAGTTCTCATCCGCCTCCGGCCGGTTCTTCTACCGGGAATAGTCGCCGCCGTCTTCCTGATGCGCCTCCGGCGCTCATTGTCCCTCGGGCTTCTTCATTCCTTCGGCCTTTGGCCTTCGCGCTTCGTCATTCCCCAACGCATCGGTTGCCGCAGGACCGTCTGGCCTGTATCGGTCCAACGCTGACTAACCACCCGACATCTTCCCGCCAAGAGAACACCGGACGCGGCGCCATCCTTTGGCTGCTGCTCCGGCGTTTCAGTCTGCGGCATTGGAAGGAGGCGCCGTGGCAGTCGGGCCTGCTCGTCCTCATCCTCGCGCTCGGCGTCGCCGTCTACTTCTCCATCCGCCTCGCCAACCGTGCGGTCCTCGCCAGCTTCCGCAACTTCACCGACCTCATCACCGAACAGAGCGACTGGATCCTGAAAAGCCCGGCCGGCGAATTGAACGACGCGGTTTTGCCCGAGCTACGTCGTGCTCTCGGACCCGAACCGGTCCACCTCGTTCCCATCGCCGAGACCACCGCCACCGAACCGCCGTCATCGCCCGATGAACCCATCGGCCAACGTCGCACCTACCAGATCCTTGGCGTCGACCTCATCGGCATCCAGAACGTGCGCTCGGCCGCGAAGTCATCCGTGACGTCCGCCACCGCGCAGCGTTCTTGGTTCAATCAATCCGCCGCATCGCCCGGCTCGTTGACCAACCGGTTCTGGGAACTCTTCAACCATCCGCGCGCCGTCTTCATCAGCGAAGCCCTGGCTCGCGAGAAGGCGTTGCAGGTCGGCGGCTCGTTCGCCGTGCTCGTGAACGAAGCCGTCGTGCGCCTCGAAGTCGCCGGCGTCATTCCCGAAAGCCCGGAACGCCCCGCCGCGCCGGTGTCGATGCTCGTGATGAATCTGCCCGCGTTGCAGGCCTTGTCCGGGCGGCCGGACCGGATTGACCGCGTGGAGTTCATCCTCGAACCCGGCGGCAACCTCGACGCCCGCCGCGCCGAGGTGAAGCGCCTTCTCGACGCCGCCTCGCAGGGCCGTTGGCGCATCGAATCGCCCACGCAACGCCGTGAGAGCGGCGAGATGATGACGCGCGCTTTCCGCCTCAATCTCACGATCCTCTCGCTCATCGCGCTGCTCGTCGGCCTCTACCTGATCTTCCAGGCGCTCGACGGCGCGGTCATCCGGCGGCGCGACGAGATCGGCATCCTGCGGTCGCTCGGCGTGGAGGAAGGGCTCATCCGTCGGGCATGGCTGCTGGAAGCGGCGGCGCTGGGATTGGTCGGAGGAATCTTCGGCGCGGCGCTCGGCTGGGTCGGCGCGCAGGTCGCGGTGCGCGTCGTCGGGCAGACGGTCAACGCGCTCTACCATGCGACCTCTGCCGAATCGGCCGCGCTCACGCCGACGGAACTGCTGCTCGCCGTCGCGCTCGCGGTGGTGGCCGGGGTTCTCGCCGGGCTCGCTCCAGCGAAATCCGCCGCGACCACGCCGCCGGCGCAGTTGCTGGTGCGTGGCGGCGGTCCGGCTCCGGGGCCGTGGGTTTTGCGCAGCCGGCCGCTGGCGTTTGCTCTCGCGTTCATTGGAGTCGCGTTGGCCCTGTTGCCGCCGCTGCGATTCGATGGCGGGATTCGTTTTCCGCTGGGCGGTTACGGCGCGGCGCTGTGCTGGATCTTCAGCGGAGGAATCTTCGCAGGAGAATTGCTTCACCTGGTCTCGCGATGGCTGAGCGGTGGCAAGGTAGGGCGAAGGCTCCCGCCGAGCCTCCTCGAAGCAAACGGCAATGCGCATGCTCCGGCGGCTGGTCAAAAGCCTTCCGAAATAGTCGGGCTTCCCGCGATCAACTCATCAGAAGAACCCAAGCTACAAGGCGGCTCCACCGGAGCCTTCGCCCTACCTTCCCGATTCGACCTCGGTGCCCGCTCACCGCTGCTACGTCTCGCCATCTCGCAAGTGCGGCCGCCGACGGGGCGGCATCGGCTGGCGGCGGCGAGCCTTTGCTGCGCGGTTGCCATGACGGCCGGCATGGCCATCCTCGTCGGCAGCTTCAGCACCACGATGCGCGGTTGGATCGAGCGGACCTTCGAGGCCGACCTCTACATGTCCAGCGCCGGCGCGCAGAGCGCGTCGACCGACAACCGCATCTCCACCAACGTCTGGAAAAAGATCGTCGCCCGCCCGGACGTCCTCGCGGCGAACGTCATCCAGGCCGGCGAAATTCTCCTGCCCGGCGGACCGACGATGCTGGTCGGCGCGGATCTTTCCTTCGCCCGGACGCACGCTCAACTCGCGTGGCAGAAGAAGCCTTCTCCCGACGAATTCGCGGCCGCCGACCGTGGTGAAGTCGTCTTCGTCAGCGAAAGTTTCACGGAACGTTTCCAGATGCGGGTCGGTGACGTGTTCGATCTGCCGACTCCTTCCGGCCTCAAGCCCGTCCGCATCGCCGCCGTCTTCGCCGACTACGGCAACGAACGCGGCTCCGTCGTGACCGAACGGCTCCGGATGACCGAATGGTTCGGCAGCGAACTCGCCACCAGCGTCATCCTCAAACTGAAGCCCGGCGTGGAGCCCGACCGCGTCCGTTCCGAACTCGTCGGCGAAAACCCCGGCCTGTCCGTCTTCACCAACAGCCACATCCGCCGCGAAATCCTCCGCATCTTCCGCCAGACCTTCTCGATCACCTACGCGCTGGAATTCATCGGCGTGACCGTCGCCGTCATCGGCCTCGCCATGACGCTCGCCAGCCTGCTGCTTCAACGGCGCAACGAACTGACAACCCTGCGTGCGCTCGGCATGACGCATCCGGAGATCGCGCGGGCCACGGCGGTGGAAGGACTGCTCACCGCGTCCGCCGGACTCGCGGCCGGGCTGGTCACGAGCCTCGCGCTGGGATGGCTGCTCATCTTCGTCATCAACAAGCAGACCTTCGGCTGGACGCTCCAAGCCGATCTGCCGGTGCTCGAACTGGCCGCGCTGGCGGCACTGGTGCTGGCGGCGGGAAGCGGAGTCGGGCTGCTCGTCGGACGCTGGGGCGCGGCGTTGCCGGCGGATCGGGAGGAGTGACGGAGACGATAATGAACATTCAACATTCAACATCGAACACCGAACATCGAAGTCGCCGAATGACGCGATCGCGCCTTGGATGTTGGATGTTGAGTGTTCGATGTTCGTTGTTCCCCCTCCTTCTCTTCCTCGTTCTCCCTCTCGCGTCCTCGGCGGCCATTCCTCTCACCACATCCGACGGCTTCGCCGTTCCACAGCCGGGCCGGAAGTTCGTCTTCCCGCGCGATCACGGCAGCCATCCCGAGTTCAAAATCGAGTGGTGGTATGTCACCGGGCATCTCTTCGCGAAGGACGGCCGCCGCTTTGGTTATCAGGCTACGTTCTTCCGCCGTTCCGCGCCACGCGGCGCGACAAACGAGCCCAACACGGACCAGCTCTACCTCGCGCACATGGCGTTGCTCGACGAGCGGTCCGGCAAGTTCCTCCACCAGGAACGCATCAACCGCGCCGGCTGGGACGCGGGTTCCGCGACCAACGGCCTCGACGTTTTCAACGGCCCGTGGCGGCTGACGATGACCGATCCGAAGTCCGAGACGATGGAGCTCACCGGCGGCGTGCGGGCCGAAGCGTCGTTCTCACTCACGCTGAAGCCGACGAAGCCGCTCGTGGTTTTCGGGACCGACGCGGTTTCCAAGAAGGGCGCTGACCCCACGGCGGCGAGCCATTACCTGACGTTCACGCGGCTGGAAACGACCGGCACGCTCCGGCTCGGCGCTGAGACGATCGCCGTCACCGGACTTTCGTGGATGGACCACGAGATCAGCTCCAGCCAACTCGACGAAGCACAGGTCGGTTGGGATTGGACGGCGGTGCAGTTCGACGACGGGACGGAGCTGATGATCTACGTCCTGCGGCGGAAGGACGGTTCCATCGACCGCTTCTCCACGTTGGCCCATGTCGATCGCGACGGCCGCGTGAAGCAGGTTCCCGCGGACCAGTTCGGCTGGAAGGCGGTGGGTCAATGGAAGAGCCCTGTGACCGGCGGCGTGTATCCGGCCGGCATCGAGATCCGCGTGCCGGAAGGCTACGGACCCGAGCGTATGCTCCGGCTCGAACCGCTCGCCGCCGCGCAGGAACTCACGGGCGACCTCGGCGGCATCTCGTATTGGGAAGGCGCCTGCCGAGTGCGCAACGCTGCGGGCAAAGTGGTCGGCTCAGCGTTCCTCGAACTCACCGGCTACAGCGACGATCTGGCGGACCGGATGCGGTGAGCTGGGCCCCTACTCTCAGGATCCAAACCGGCGAAAGAGGACCAACACGAGGACGACCGCTCCGGCAATCCCGACGATCCACATCGCGAACAACGAACCGCGAGAATGTTCCGGAGCGGCAACTCCGAACAGCGGAGATCTCCAGCGATACCAAAGAGTGTTTCCCTCCATCGCAGCCACCGCACCTCCGATAAGCCCTGCCCCAATGATCCACGCCAGCAATAGGTCGCCCGACAGCCATCGAGAGTAGCGGCGCCCCGTGGTCGCACAACCGATCAGTGCTCCCACCACAAAGCCGACGACAAAGTGGGCGCCGATCTCCAGCCAATTGGCACGGGGTGGATTCATTCGTTCGCTCGCGGTGAGAATGCTTCAATGTGTCAAAGATCCCACTTGGAAACCCGGACGGCTTTGGAATCGGCCGAACGGGAACCGCATTGCCAATCCGTGGGACGTGGCCTCAAACCCGATTCCGAGCACCGGAGGTGCGGAAGAAAGTAGCCCACAGCGTGAGCTGTGGGTTTGGTTCTCTGGCAGTCTAAGCTCTGGAGGATCAGCAGACGCCTTTCTGCCGCTCTTCCAGAGCTTGTTCTTCTGGTCCATCCACCCCGGGCTCACGCCCGGGTCTATTGCCTTTCGCTGCTCCGCAGCTTGTTTGAAGATTTCACTCCCGAGACAAACCGGTTGCCCATGGAAACCGAAACCTCTACGGAGAGTAACCAGATTGATTCTTCACCCCGTCCTTCGACCACCATGACCGCCACCGAGATCCTCGATGAGCTCAAGCCCCTCGGCAGCGAGGGCTACAAAAGCATCCTCTTCAACCACGGCGCGAAGGAGCCGTGCTTCGGCGTGAAGATCAGCGAGCTCCAGAAGATCGTGAAGCGGATCAAGGGGGATTACCGCCTCGCGCTCGACCTCTACGCCACCGGCAACTACGACGCGATGTATCTGGCCGGCCTCGTCGCCGACGACGCGAAGATGACCAAGGCCGATCTGCGGCTCTGGGCCAAGGGCGCGTATTGCAGGGGCATCAGCGGCTCGACCGTCCCGTGGGTGGCCGCTGGAAGTCCGCACGGCTGGGAGTTGGCCTTGGAATGGATCGATTCCAAGGCACCGCTCATCGCCGTGGCGGGTTGGGGCACGATGGGACGCCTCGTTTCCATCAAGTCCGATGCCGGGCTGGACATCCCCGCGCTCGAACGGCTCCTGAAACGCGTCGAGAAGACCATCCATCAAGCTCCCGATCCCGTTCGTTACCAGATGAACGCTTTCGTGATCGCCTTGGGCTCGTATGTGAAGCCCCTGACCGAGAGCGCCATCCGGACAGCCGAGAAGGTCGGACCCGTGGAAACCGACATGGGGAACACGTCTTGCCAGGTCCCATCCGCCGCGGACTACATCCGCAAGGTCGAGCAGCGCGGAACGATCGGAAAGAAGCGCAAGTCGGCCAAATGCTGAGCCGGGTCCTCGCGGGGCCATCCGCATGGCGAAGGGTCCCCGGACAACCGGACGGCATGCTTGACGGTGAATACCGCGAAACCTAGCCTCCGCGACTCGTTGTCGGGTGCCCGGATTCTCCGGCCGCCCTGTTTGGCACTGTTCAACTGAAAGGTCTGATTGTGAATGTAACCGTAGAAACGCTGGCCCCCTGCAAGAAGCTGATGCGCGTCGATGTCGACGCCCAGGCCGTCGACAAGTCGTTCGACGATGTCGCCAAGAATTTCCAGAAAGAGGTCGCTCTTCCCGGCTTCCGCGCCGGCAAGGCCCCCCTCGCCATGGTGACCAAGCGTTTCGAGACGCAGATCCAGGAAGAGGTGAAGAAGAAGCTCATCGGCGATTCCTACCGCCAGGCCGTCAAGGACCAGAAGCTCAACGTCGTCGGCTATCCCGACATCGAGGAGATCCAGTTCGGCAAGGGCCAGACGCTCCAGTTCGCCGCCACCATCGAGACCGCGCCCGAATTCGACCTGCCCGAATACAAGGGCGTCGCCGTGAAGCGCGAGTCGACCGACGTGAGCGATGCCGAGATCGCCACCGCGATCGACCGTCTCCGCGACCGCGGCTCCCAGTTCAACACCGTCGCCCGGGCCGCTCTCGCGACCGACCTCGTCGTCGTGAACTACACCGGCACCGTCGATGGCAAGCCCATCACCGAGATCGCCCCGGCTTCGAAGGGATTGACCGAGCAGAAGAATTTCTGGATCTCCGCCGACGGCGAAGGGTTCATCCCCGGCTTCGGCAACCAGCTCCAGGGCGCGTCCGCCGGCGACAAGAAGACCATCGAGGTCGAGTTCCCCGCGGAGTTCGTCCAGCCCCTGCTCTCCGGCAAGAAGGGCACCTACGAGGTCGAGGTCGTCGAGGTGAAGGAGAAGATCCTCCCCGAATTGAACGACGAATTCGCCAAGACACTCGGCACCGAGAGCGTCGACAAGCTCCGCGACGCCGTCCGGCTCGAACTCCAGAACGACCGCAACGGACGCCAGAAACGCGGCATCCGCGACCAGCTCATCAAGCACATGCTCGACTCGGTCAAATGCGAGCTGCCCGAAGGCATGGTCAACCAGGAGACCCGCAACCTCGTCTACAACATCGTCAACGAGAACCAGCGCCGCGGAGTGCCCAAGGAGACGATCGAGGCCCAGAAGAACGACATCTTCCAGAGCGCGACCATCACCGCCCGCGAGCGCGTGAAGGCCGCCTTCATCTTCGGCCGCATCGCCGAGAAGGAAGGTGTCAAGGTCGAGCAGATCGACATGGTCCAGCGCATCCAGGCCATGGCCGCTCAATATCAGACCACCCCCGAGAAGCTGGCCAAGGACCTCCAGGAAAACGGCGGCATCAACCAGGTCGGTGAACAGATCCTCCACGAAAAGGTCCTCGACCTCCTCGCGCAGAACGCGAAATACGAGGACGTCGCCGCGGCTCCCGTTGCCTGATCGGACTCCCGGAAGTTCCGCCAAGAATTCAACCGCCCGGTCGCAAGGCCGGGCGTTCTTCTTTTCTAGTGGGCCGATGTCCGCCTTGCCCTGCTACTTCGCCAGCAACGCATCCAGCTCGTTCAACCCCGCGTGCGAGCCGATCTCGCAGAAACGCGTCGTCACTTCATGCCCGGCGAGCTGGTCGCGGCCGAGGAGGTTCTGGAGCAGCTCGGCCAGATCGAAGGCTTCGCGGCCGGCGAACGGCGCGAAGGCGGCCGGTTCGAGCAGCTCCAGCCCGTAGTCGATATGGCGCATCTCCGGCAGCTTGGCCTTCTTGTCGTAGATGCGGATGCGGCCGCCGGCGAAGACCACGTTGCTCGTGTCGTAGCTGCCTTCGTTGCGGTAAACGGTCATCAATCCCTGCTTGCCGGACGCCAAGAACGTCTCGGCCACCGGCGCAAACGGGATGGGCAGATATGAATCGCCGTAGAGGACGAAGAAGGTTTCGCCCAGCAGCGGCAGCGCCTGGCGCAACGCGCCGCCGGTGCCCAGCAGCTTGGGACCGTCGAACGAGTAGTCCACCCGAAGGCCGAAGCGCGAACCGTCGCCCACCACCTCGCGCACCATCTCGCCCAGATACCCGACGCAGAGGACGACGCGGCGGATGCCCTCGCGCTGGAGCTGTTCGAGCTGGTGCTCGATGAACGGCTGCCCGGCCACCGCCACGAGCGACTTGGGAATCGTCTCCGTGATTGGCCGGAGCCGCGTGGCGAGACCGCCTGCCAGAATGGCGACGGGAATGTCGGCGAGCGCTGTCATCTCTCCGATGCAGCCAGCTCGGGGGCTGTCAGGTCAAACCACGAACCACTTCTTCCCGTCTCCGGCGAAATTTTTGCTGCTCTCCGTCGCCCCTGAGGCCGGCCAATTCCCTTCGCCTCTTCCCGCCAACCGCCCGCCCTACCACGGGATCGCGTCCAGCTTGTCGAGCAATGAGGAGTCGGCCGCTGGAAACGAATAATTCCGGAGGCTATCGCGCGTCACCCACGCCAGCGCATGGCAACCGATGGGTTTGGGTTCACCCGAAACCAGGCGACACCGGTAGAAGCGGAGGAGCACCCGCTTGTCAGGGTAGTCATGCGGGATCTCTTCGATCAGTTCGACGACATCGACGGTGATCCCGAGTTCCTCCAGCAATTCGCGCACGAGACAGGACTCGAAAGTTTCGCCCGGCTCACGTTTGCCACCGGGGAATTCCCAGAGCCCGCCAAGATGGGCATCTGGCTTTCGCTGGGTAATGAGAAGCCGGCCGTCGTGGAACACGAGGCCGGCCGAAACTTCGATGCGCTTCATGGAGCCGGATGCCGGATTCCCGATACCAGATTCCCGATGCGCCGAACCATCCGGCATCAGGAATCAGGTATCCGGCATCGGTCTTTTACCGCCCCACGCTCTTGTAGATGAAGCCGAGCGCTTCCATCTCCCTCGGGTCGAAAAGATTTCGGCCGTCGAAAACGATCGGATGGCTGAGCGCCTTGCGGGTCCGGTTGAGGTCGAGCTTCTTGAACTCGGGCCATTCCGTGGCGATGACAAGCGCGTCGCAGCCGTCGGCCACGGCGTCCATGTCGTCCACGTAGGTGACCGTTTCCTTGAGCAGATCCTTGGCCTTCTCCATGCCCTTCGGATCGTAGACCCGGAGCTTGGCTCCTTCCTTGAGCATCTTCTGGCAAAGCTCGATGGCGGGCGAAGTGCGGCAGTCGTCGGTGTTTTGTTTGAAGGCCAGACCGAGGACTCCGATCTTCTTGTCGCGGAGAACCCAGAGGGTGTCGGTGATCTTCTTGAGGAAGCGGTTCATCTGGTCGGCGTTGATCCGCTGCACTTCCTTCAAGAGCGCAAAGTCGTAGCCGAGCGTTTCGGAGATCTTGATGAAGGCGCTGAGGTCCTTCGGGAAACAGGAGCCGCCAAAGCCGATGCCGGCATTGAGGAAGCGGCGGCCAATCCGGATGTCCATGCCCATGCCCGCGGCCACTTCCTCGACGTTGGCTCCGGACGCTTCGCAGATGTTCGCGACGGCGTTGATGTAGGAAATCTTGAGGGCGAGGAAGGAATTGGCGGCGTGCTTGATCAGTTCGGCGGAGTTGATGTCGGTGACGATGATCGGCGCGCCGAAGGGCGTATAGATCTCCTTCATCGCGGCGACGGGCCTCTGGCTGGTGGTGCCGATGACGACCCGGTCGGGCTTCATCAGGTCCTCCACGGCGAAACCTTCACGGAGGAACTCGGGATTGCTGACGACGTCGAACTCCACCTTCGACTTGCAGTAGCGCTTGATGGTCTCGGCCACCTTTTCACCCGTCTTCACGGGGACGGTGCTCTTGTCGACGATGATCTTGTAGCTGGTCATCGCGGCCGCGATGTCGCGGGCCACGGTCTCGATGTAGCTGAGATCAACGGAACCGTCTGGCTGGGGCGGAGTGGGCACTGCGATGAAGACGACATCTCCCTTCTCGACGCCTTCCTTGGTGCTGGCGGTGAAATTGAGGCGGCCGGCCGTGACGTTCTTCTTCACCATCTCCTCGAGGCCCGGCTCGTAGATGGGGATGCCTCCGGCCTGCAGCATCTTCACCTTCGCCTCGTTGTTATCGACGCAGTAGACCGTGTGGCCGACTTCGGCGAAGCAAGCTCCCGTGACCAGACCGACGTATCCCGTCCCGATGATTGTAAGTTTCATGATTTTTGAAGCTGATCGACCAACTGACGGCTGATCGGCTAGTGCCCAATTGCTTTTCAGTGATTCATTAAGCCCATCCCGGGTCGTGGTCCGAACCGCTCTTAAAAGATCCCGGGCAACCCCGAGGTTGCCTGCCCGATTCTTTGGATTGTTTCCCTTGAAATGCAAACAGCAGACCAGCCAAGCCGGTCTGCTGTCGAAAAGAGGCTTCGCCTTACTTGCCCGGAACGATGGTCACCGGCGGCGGCATTGCCGCGGGAGGCGCCGCCACGGTGGGCAGGGTCTTCACAAGCTCGGGGTGGCGGGACAGCAGGTCCTGACGGCGGGACTGGGCCTCCTGCGCCCAGATGTCGGTGGCGATGTTGCGCGCCAGGCTGTCGTAGATTGTCAGGGCCTGTTCATTCCGGCCGGCTGCTTCGTGGATGCGGCCCTGGGATATCTTCGCCAAAGAGGCCACGCCTTCGGCGGGATAACGGTTGGCTACGTCCCCGTATTGCGTCAGGGCTTCAGTGGGCTTTCCCTGGGCGTCGATGGAGGCGGCCACTCCGTAGGCCGCCGTCGCCTTGATCGAGACGAACCCGGTGGCCTCGCCCACCTTGGCGAACGCCGCCTGAGCCTCGGCGAACTTGCCCTGGTTGTAAAGCGTCTGGGCTCCGATCAACTGGGCGCGGACCGCCGATTCCGTTCCCGCATACTCGGCCGCCATCTTGAAGAAACTGTCGGCGTTGACGTTTGTCGCCGCCATTCCCAGCGACGACCCGGGCAGCGCCAAAAGCGCGCCATTGGCTTTCAGCTCGTTCTCGCCCTTCCACCA
>JAYUUX010000593.1:0-8931 GCA_043754645.1 Verrucomicrobiales bacterium
GTTGGTCGTCCCGTTCCTTGGCCAGCAGGGCGGTGATGATGGGATTGGGCTTGGAGGTGATTGCCGTCGGGGCGTTCAACCCGGCGGCGCGATGGGCCAGGAACACCTGGTTGACGACGTGGGCATCGGCGTCGCCGCTGAGCGCGGCCACGGTCCGGATCACCTCCGCGTCCTTCTTGATCATCCAGGGTTCGGCGAGTTGGACGGCCGCGCGGCGCACGCGGGGCAGGGCGTTGGCCGTGGCGCCGAGGACGGCTTCCCTGGACAGACCGTCGAGACCCTGCAGGGTCCACATGGCGTGGATGCGCGCGTTCGCATCGGGATGGCTCGTGGCCATCTTGACCAGCGCCGGGACGACCGAGAGATCGCGACGGGTCACGAGAAGCATCTGCGCGGTGTCACGCCACCAGCCATTGGCGTGGGCGAGGTATTGGACGAGTTGGGCCGGCGTCTCGTCGAGCATGCGCGGTTGCGGGCCGGGCTTCTTGCCGTCGGGAACCATGCGGTAGAGGCGGCCGTGGCGGACGACTTCGATCATGCCCCACTTCTTCACCCGGTGATAACGCTCGACCCAGTCCTGGGGTCCTTCTTTCGTGTTGGTCGGAAACCAGGCCTTCTCCTGGATGATGCCGCGGTAGAGGTCGGAGAAGACGAGCGTGCCGTCGGGCGCGGTTTCCGTCCACACTGGGCGGAAGTAGGCGTCGGTGCTGCGGATGAATTCGCTTTTTGGAAAGGCGTTGTCGGCCACGCCGAGACCGTCCTTCCAATCGATCCGGCTCATCCGCAGGAAACGCCCGACCGGCTCGCAGGTGACCACGCGTCCGTAGAACTCGGGCATGAGATGGCTGCGGAGCACGGTCTGGCCGCAGCAGGCCGAGAGGTCCTTGAGGATGCGCTGTTCGTCGAACTTGTAGCCGCCGGACGACTGGTCCCACACCCGGTTCAGGGAATAGGGGACGAGATATCCGGGGGCGTGTTCGGGCACCTTCACGATGGGATAACCGGCCGGCAGCTGGAACGAGTGCGCAGGATTCGCGCCGCCGGCCCAGGTGCAGACCAGGCGGCCGTCGTCGTCGCGAGCGAGGCCCCATTGGCTGATGCGCCCGACCGAGTGGCGGTTCGGCTTCAGCTTTCCGTCGACGTATTGGAACCGGTAGTCGTTTGCGCAAACGGTGTTGTCGAGGTTCCAGAGCAGGCCGGTGTTCTGGTGCTCGATGTTGCCGTTGTTCGGCTGGCCCTCGAAGGCGAGTTCCCGCCTGTCGGCAACGCCGTCCTTGTTGTCGTCGAAGTAGGCCCAGACGGAGTCGGAGCCGGTGAAGTTCACGAGGACGCGGTCGTGCAGGGGCAGGACGGTGCGGGGCAGGACGGCGTTGTCGATGAACACCGTCCGCTTGTCCATGATCCCGTCGCCGTTGGTGTCCACGAGCTTGACGACGCGGCTCACGGGATCGAGCTGCTTGGTGGCGAACTCATCCTGCATGTAGGTGCGCCACTCGCAGACGTAGATCGCGCCGTTGCCGTCGAACGCGAAGCTCGCGGGTTCCTCCACCATCGGTTCGCTCGCGATGCATTCCAGCCGGTAGCCTTTGGGGACCTCGATGGTCTTGATCGCTTCCGCGGGCGACAGCGCGGGGAACTTGGTATCGGGGTTCCAGCCCTGCTGTGTCGTGGCGCCGCCGCTGGAGCTGACAAAGGCAAGGAACGAAAGGACGAGCGTGGAGAGAAGCAGTTTGGATCTCATGACGGGTTGAGGTTTCGGCAAGGGTTGAACATCCGGGTAAGGTTCGGTTGGCTTCAGGGATAGTCGCGGCCGTTGTAGCTGCGGACGACGGACAGTTGCCAGGTCTCCAGTTCGGCCTTCATTCGCCGGAATACTTCCGGATGCGCCGCGGCCACGTCGGTGGTTTCGGTCCGGTCGGTGGCGATGTCGTAGAGTTCCCAGTGGCCCGGCTTCGGCTTCACCAGCTTGAACCGGTTGTCGTTCCACGCAGACGGTCCGGAATCGGGAGTGAAGTTCTTCTGGTCGCCGGCAAACTGCCAGAAGCCCATCGGCTGCGGACGGGATTTCATCGTCCCGTCGATCAATGGCAACAGGCTAATGCCGTCGAGCGGGACGGGATGCGCGGGTTTGATCTGAAGCAGCGCCGCGATCGTGGGGAAGATGTCCACCGTTCCGGCCGGAACGTCCGTCACCGCGGGTTTGATGCGGTCCGGCCATTCGATGAGTCCGGGCACACGGATGCCGCCTTCCCACATGTCGCCTTTGCGGCCGCGCAGATCGACGTTGGTGCCGTTGGCGTCGGGCTTTGCGGGGTCGAGCCATCCGCCGTTGTCGCTGGAGAACCACACCATCGTTGTCTCGGCAAGGCCCAGCTTGCGCAGTCCGGCGCGCAACGTGCCGAGGCTGCGGTCCACGCCGATCAGCTCGCCGTAATAGCCCGAACCCCCGGCCGCCTTCAGGTCTTCCGGCAACGGCTTGTGCGGCGAATGCGGGCTGCCGAACCAGATGACGGCGAGGAACGGCTTCTTCTGTCCCGCGGAAGCGCCGATGAACTTCAGCGCCTCGCCCACGACGACGTCGGAGCCGTCGCCGCGCGCCTTCTCGGCGACGCCGTTGCGGCCGAAGGTCCAGTCGGTCTCATAGTAGTTGCTGACGGAGAAAGACTCGTCGAACCCGAGGTTGCGTGGCGCGAGCGGATCGGAATCCGGGATGACCTTGCCGGGTCCGGCGACGCCGTTGAGATGCCACTTCCCGAAATGCCCCGTGGCGTAGCCCGCCTGTTTCACGATCTGAGCCAGGGTTGTTTCCTGTTTCCGAAACGGCATGCCGGGCCAGAAGACGCCGAGGCGATTCGGATGGCGCCCGGTCATCACGCTGGCGCGCGTCGGCGAACAGCTTTGCTGGGCGTAGAAGCGATTGAACCGCAGTCCCGCTGCGGCCATCGCGTCGATGTTCGGAGTCCGGATCTTTGTCAGTCCGTTGTAGCCCACATCGCCCCAGCCCTGATCGTCCGTCATGCAGAGGACGATGTTCGGCCTGGCTTCCGCCATGTCCGCCGCGACCGCAACGGCGGCGGGCACCAGACAACCGATGAGCATCAGTGTGGCGGCGCCGAGTCGCATGGCCGTCAGGGTTTCGGGATCTGGTTCAACGTGTAGTAGGCGACGTCGTGCAACAGCCGTTCGCCGGCGCGATCGCGCAGACCGGGCAGGTGCAGTTCGTGGATGTGGCCGAGCACGAGCTTGTCCACGACCAACCGGACGCTGAGGCCGTCGGCGCTCGGCGTGGCGGACACGATGCGCTGGTCGGCCTGCTCGATCTCCGGACCGCCATAGCCGCCGAAGTAGTGATGGGTGAAGGTCTCCAACGTGTAACTCTCGGGATCGCGGGCCGTTGCCGGATCGACGGGTGAAGTGAAGCGAAGCTCGAAGCCGTCGGGTTTCACGCGCATCGAGTGGACTTCGAACGGCATCTTGCCGGTCCAGTCGAGACGTTGCAGCGCCTTCTCCGAGAGGCCGCGCACGGGCCAGCCGCGTTTGCTGCCACCCACGAAGATCTGGCCGCGTTCCGTGAGCCTTCCCCCGATCAGGCCCGTGGCGAAGCCCTGGCGGAACGGATAGCAGGCGCCCTGGTATTGGCCGTTCACGACTTCCATCTCGGCGCGCATGACGAGGCTCAGCGTGTAGTCGCCGACAAAGAACTGCCCGGCGAACGGTCCGAACTTTCCGCCCGACACATCGGGCATCACGGCGGAAACGCTCTGCCCCATCTTCTTGTAGGGGAACGTCACCGCCGGCAGGACGAGCTGCGGGATGCGCTGGGCGTCGAGGTGCCGGCGGCCTTTGTCGCCACCGGTGGGTTCGGCGGGACGCGGTCCCATGTTGGGCGCGTGGTCATACCATTTGTTGCCGATGGGATGGCCCATGAAGCCGCCGGGCCGAAGGTGCTTCAGGGTATTGGCACTGGCCCATGGCCCCTGGCTCTCGGCGTAGAAAACATCGCCGGCCGCGTTGAACCCGATGCCGCCTGGGCTTCTCAGGCCGCTGCACATCGCTTCCCAACGGCCGTCAGGAAAGTGGCGCAGCGCCCAACCGCGGAAGAGGCGGTCCGACGTGTAGCTGCTGGTCAGGCCGTGCACGGTCCAGATGGCGCCGTCCTTGTCGAAGCCCGAGCCGAAGTTGAACTCGTGTTCGCCGCCCCAGGCCCAGGCATCGCTCACCGTTTCGAAGCGGTCGGCGCGTCCGTCGCCGTCGGTGTCGAGCACGCGGGTCAGTTCGCTCTGCTGCGTGGCGTAGAGCACCCCGTCGCGCCAGGCGAGGCCGAGGACTTCCGTGAGCCCGGTGGCAAAGAGTTTCCACACCGGGGCGGGCGGCGTGGCATCGGCTCCGGTCGCGAAGTAGATCTCCCCACGCCGTGTCCCGACCACGAGACGCCCGTCCGTCAGCCAGAGAATGCTGCCGGCTTCCATGACCGCGTCGAGCGGCATCGGGACGTTGACGATGCGGTAGAATTCGCCTTCACGGTCGTTGACCGGCACATCGGCAAGGTCGTCGGTGCTGAGGTTCTGCTTGAGGTCCGAGGGTCTGACGCCACGGCGGTATCCGGCGAAGTCGCTCTTCCTCGGCGCATACGCCCCCACGTGCGACACGTCCGCCTTCGCGAGGATCTTGTCCTCGAGTCCAACGCACCAGTAGCAGGCATTGACGAACATCCGGCGCACGCCCTCTTCCTTGAAGTCATCGCCATAGCCCATCGTGGTCGTAAAGACGCGGGCCGCTTTGCCTTCGCCGCCGGTAAAGGTCTTGATCCACGCGACGGGGACCGGCGCCTTCCGTTCATCGGGCTGGTCGTCGGGCTTCAATCCCCGCAGCGGCTGGCCCATCACGAGCGGACGGCTGTCGCCTTCGAGCGTGGTGATCTTGTAGGCGTGGGAGAGGCCCCAGAGGCGTTCGATGCCGCGCAGGATCGGGTGGTCCTTCATTTCCGGGACCACGATGCCGAGCGTGCTCTGGCTGCGGTAACCCCCGTAGTGGTCGACCCACGTTTCGCCGAGGACCTGCCGGCCGAAGCCGCCCTTGAAGTCCGGATGCGGCCCGCGCCAGGCCCACTTGGAATACTTCTCCTTCTGGAACTTGTCGTAGTCGAAGGCGTGCGTCGCCGTGCGGATGCCGATCACCGGCCGGCCCGAATCCACGTAGGCCACGAACTTCGCCATCTGGTCCTCGGGCAGATGGCGGAACCGCGTGAAGACCACCATCAGGTCGGCATCCTTCAGCGCGTCGAGGCCGGGAATGTTGTCGGGAACGGCCGGATCGATCTCGCCGGTCTCGCGGTTGATCGAGAACAGGACGGTGCAGTGGAAGCCGTGGCGCTGGGCGAGGATCTTGGCCATCGCGGGCATCGACTCCTCGGAACGATATTCCTCGTCGCCGGTGATGAAGACGATGCGCTTGCCCTTGCCAGGTCCGGAGCCGCCCTTGTAGGTCAGCCACGGTTCCTCCGCCGCGGATGAACCGGGAACGAACAAGGCCACCAAGGCCAGCGCGACCAACGACCGCAGCGCCGAAGCTGATTTACCAAACATAGTCGACCTCCAGTTGATTGTTCCCGCTGCGCGCGCCGATGGGCACGAGCAATTCCTGTTTGTCACCATCGCCTCGGACGAAGGGCTTTGATCCGGCACTCACACGAATCGTGAGCGTGTCGTCGAGCCGCCACGCGTTCTCGCCGGCCGGCGCGAGCTTTCCGGTTGCGAGACGGAAGTGGAGACCTGCCGGCGGGGGACCCGTGAACTTCACCGTGCGGTGCAGTCCGGCCTTGCCACCGGCTTCGATCGGGCTGACGAAATCCTCCATGCCGACCGAGCGGAAGGAGTAGAGCAGCGTCGGCCGTTTCAGGGCGTCGGTCTGGACGCCGCCGAACTTCATGCCCGCCTCCTTGCTCGAACCGGTCGGCCATGGCGCCGCCGCGTCGGCAAGCAGGGCGAGCGGCGGGCCCTTCGGGAAGACCACCACGTCGGTGCCGAGCGGACGGAGATTGCCCATGCCCTGCACACCCCAATGCGCTCCCGCATTGAGGAAACGCCCGCGCCACAGGAGCGCGAGCCGCATCTCCTCGGAGTCGAAGGCCATGTTCAGCTGGCCGGGATAACCGGCGGCGATGCCGCGGAAGCCGGCCTCCCAGAGCTTGCCGCGATAGACGACGGGTTCGCCGCCCACGATGAGTTCCACGTTCTGCCGGCTCAGGCCTTCGGGAAACTTCGTGCGCGGCCCGTCGGCGAGATACGTCCAGAGAGCCGCGTGCTGTCGGTCCGTGTTTCCTCCGAGCACCGAAGTCAGCGGGCTGACCCCGTCCGGCCACAGGGCGGGCATGCGCGTGCCGGGATGGAAACGATTTGGATCGAGGAGAAATTGCCGGAACCAATCCTCGTTCAACCGTTCGGTCGTGGTCGTCAGGTCGATGATCTGGAGCGCGTGGGCCGGTTGCCGGTTGAAGCGATGGCACGCGATGCACGACAGCCCGTCCGTGCCGACCAGCCTGCGGCCGGCTTCCTTCTGGACGTCCACGGCGTCGGGCGATGGCTTGATGGGTTGCGCGCGTCGGTCGAGCGCGACGAACAGGTCGGTAAGGTGTCCGACGTTGGTGAGGCCAAACTGCGGCATCCGTGTGTTGACGTAGGGCCTAACGCTCGCGCCCGTCGCGAGCACGTTGCTCAGCCATGTGGGTCGGAGCCGGTCGCCGACACCGTCGAGCCTCGGTGGCACGCGGCCTTCCTCGCCGAGGTCCTCGCCGTTGGAGGTGAAATACGCGTCGCGCTCCGCCGTGACGCCGCCGACGCCGTCCCGTGAATGGCATGCGGCGCAATTGAGCGACGACATGGTGTGGGCCAACCGTTGCTGCTGCGAAGGTGCGCCGAGATCGGGCCGATTGAGCGAGGCGATCGCGTCACGCAGCGCGGTCCGTTGCGATCCGGTGAGATGGTAGTCCGGGGCTTTGTCGGTCGGCTTGTCGGCAAGGCAACCGCGGCTCGATTGCAGGGAGGCGAGGGCCGGAGGCGGATTCTGCGACGGCTTCGATTCATGGCAGACGGCGCAGTTCATCTGCGCATACAACGTGCGGCCTTGCGCCGCCTTGGACGCGTCGACGACGAACGGCGCCGGCGCCGGCACGGTTTCGCGCAAGCTCTGCAGGCGTGAAGCGGGAACGGGTTCGCGCGTGATGCCGGGACCTTCCCATTCCAACTGGAGCGCGGGTTCTTTCGAGCCGCGCTGCACGTAGTCCAGGACGATGGGATGCAGGCCGGCGTTGAGCCGCATCGCTCGTTTGCCGTCGACCCGTTCCCGCTGCCAACTGTCTTCGCCGATGATCCACTGGCCGCGCACCGAGAGCTTGCTCGCGCCGGTGGCGGTCAGGTGGAAGGTGTATTCGCCGGCCTGGTCGACACGCAGCCAACTGGTGAAACGCAGGGCATAGCCGCGGTCGCGGCCCATGGCTTCGAGGGTGAAGTTCGCGGCCGGTCCCGTCCGGGCCTGCTCGACGGTTTCGAGGTCCTCAAACGACCGGATCCGTCCACGATGCTGCGCGACCTCCACCGTGGCCGGAACTTTGGCGTCCCGAAGGAGATAGTGCGCGATCTCGAACGCTTCGCCGTCGGTTAGGTTCATCGCCGGCATCCGGCCGGATGGGCGCGAGGCCAGCGGGTCCTTGAGGAAGCGGCGCAGCCCGTCGACGGTCCATTTGTCCGCCATCGTCGGGAGCGGAGCCGCTGCGGAAAAATTGGTCGTGGTGTTCTGCGGCGCATGGCAGGCCACGCAGCCGATGCTGTGGAAAAGCTTTTCACCCCGGGATGCGGCCGCGCGATCGGGCATCACTTTTCTGAACGCGGCCTGATCAAGCGAAACGAGGTAATGGGTCAACGCTTCCGCGGCCGCGGTCCGTTCCGCTGGCGGCAAGCCATGGAGCACGTCCGGCATGGTTGTGCCCGGCATCGTCGCTTGCGGTGCCGCGAGATGCTTTTGCAACCAATCCGGGCTCGTCCGGCCGGCGACGCCGGCAAGGCGGGGTGCCGCTTTCGGCGAAAGCCAGGCCGCTTGCGCGTCGGTGGCCCGGTGGCAGGCGACGCAGTTTAACTCTCCGAGTAGCACGCGTCCGTCGGCTTGCGCGGCTGCCGAGGGCGGGAGCAGCGCGGCACAGAGACCCAGCGTCGCGATCAGCAACGATTTGCCAGCAACGCCGAGTGGTTTTGTGTTCATGCGAAAGGTTATGTTTGCGCGGCCTGACGATTCATCGCGGGCCGGGCGGAAGTTTTTCGTTCAGGTAGGACGTCATCAGTTCGCGAAGGTGCAGGGTGGTGCCCGATCCTTCGCTGATGCTGTGCGAGCGGTTGGGATACGCCATCATCTGGAACTGCCGGCCGTGGCGGATGAATTCGTTCACCAGCGCTTCCACGCCTTGGAAGTGGCAGTTGTCGTCGCCCGTGCCGTGGATCACAAGGAGGTTGCCCTTGAGCTTGCTGGCGAAGGTCAGCGGGGAACCGTTGCGATAGCCTTCGGCGTTGTCGTCTGGCAGGCCCATGTAGCGCTCCTGGTAGATCGTGTCGTAGAGGCGCATGTTGGGAACGGACGCAATGGAGATGCCGGTGCTGTAGAGATCTGGATGGCGTAGGAGTGCGTTCAGGGTCATCGAACCGCCGCCGCTCCAGCCCCAGATGCCGACGCGGGCGGGATCCACATAGGAGCGCGTGGCGAGGACGTGCTTCAAGGCCGCGGCCTGGTCCTGCGAGGCGAGGACGCCGATCTGGCGGTAGATGGACTTGCGCCAGTCGCGCCCGCGCGGCGTGGCGGTTCCGCGGTTGTCGAAGCTCATCACCAGATATCCCTGTTGCGCGAGCATGTGGTGCCACAACTGCGAGCCGCCGCCCCAGGAATCCC
>JAYUUX010000594.1:0-2438 GCA_043754645.1 Verrucomicrobiales bacterium
AAAGACGAGGTGCGTCCCGAGATCGACGCGCTTCAGGCGGCGACGAAGAAAGCGCTGTCGAAGAAGCGTTAAGGACTAGTCGGGAGCGGCCCGAACAGGCGGCGAGTGTTTCTGAAACCTTGGCTTGCAGCGGCTTCCCACAGTGATATTCAAGCAGCACCCCAACCAAGGAACCCACATGAAAACCCTCATGCCCCGCCCACTTGTTGCCTCCGGATTCATCGCCCTGTCGGTCTTCAGCGCTTCAGCCGACATCTCGGACAACTTCGACACAAATGACAGTTTGTGGACGTTCACAAATCCATACGGCACCGGCTCCAAGTCCGTATCCGGTGGCGTTTATACTTTAAGCGGGAGAGCGGTAGCTTCGACCCGTGGGCAGGAACTTTTCACCGACGGCACATTTCGAGCAAACTTAACCAGCTGGGCAACGGGCGTCGCCGGCGGAAGCTCCTTCGGCATCACGTTCAGCTTCAATCCAGCCACTCTTTCCGGTTATGCCCTCACAATCGACGACGATGGAACCCCGAGTCTCGGCTTCATAGAGTTCGCGGGTGGCGGCCTGACCGGTTCGGGAACATCTGCGTCGCTGACGCTTGATCAAACGGCGGACGACTACACGCTTGAGGTGATCGCCTTCGGCGGCAATTTCACCGGAAACCTCTATTCCAAGATCGTGAACCCGGGCCAACTCGTCGCCACTGTCTCCTACCAAGATTTTACGTATAATACCCCTAATCAGTCCGGTCTGATCGTGCTGCACGATCCCCAGACGACCACCGGCCCCTCGGCCACATTCGACAATTTCTTTGCCTCTTCGAGTCCGGTTCCGGTTCCAGAACCAGGAACCGTCGCGCTCTTCGGAACCGGCGCCGTGCTGCTCGGAGCCGCCCTGCGCCGTCGCCGTTGATCTCCACGGGACAGGTCCCGTCGCTCAATACTGCTTACGCAGATTGGAGGGCATGATGTTCAGCTCGCCGCGATATTTGGCCACCGTGCGGCGGGCGAGGATGATGCCCTTTTCCTTGAGCATCTTGACCACTTCCTGATCGCTCAGGGGCTTGCCGGTGTTCTCCGCCTTGAAGATTTCGGAGATCATGTCCTTGACCGAAGTGTTGGACACGCCGGCGCCGTCGTCGGTCTGAAGTCCCGACGTGAAGAAATACTTCATGTCGAAGATGCCCTGCGGCGTCTGGACATATTTCCCGGAGACAGCCCTGCTCACTGTGGTTTCGTGCACCCCGACCACTTCGGCGACCTGGACCATGGTCAGCGGCTTGAGGAACGCGACGCCCTTGTCCATGAAGTCCCACTGCCGCTTCACGATCTCCTTGGCGATGTTGGTGATCGTCTGCTGCCGCTGGTGGATGCTCTTAATCAGAAATTTTCCCGCCCGGATCTTTTCGCGGATGTATTCGCGGACCTCGGTTCCGGCGTCGCCCCGGGCCATCAGGTCCTTGTAGGCATTGCTGATCCGGAGATGGGGGATGTGTTCCTCGTTGGTCGAGACGACAAAATCGTCGCCGACCCGCGTGACAAAAACTTCTGGGACGATGTAGCGGTTCTCGTCCGGCAGGAATTGGCGGCCCGGCTGCGGCTCCAGCTTGCCGATCTCCTCCAGGACGTCCTGGATCTCGTCGACCTCGACCCCGCATCCACGTGCGATCTCGGGCAGACGCCGCTTGAGCAACGCCTCCATGTGCTCGCTGACGACCTGGTATTCCAGCGATTCCTTCTTTCCCCGGCGCTCCAGTTGGAGCATGAGACACTCGCGAATATCGCGGGCCGCGATGCCGGCGGGTTGGAAGGTCTGGATCTCCTTCAACACCTCCTCAAGCTTCTCCGCCTTTTGACCGGTCAGCGACGCCAGATCTGGCATCTGCACCCGGCAATAGCCGCGTTCGTCGATGTTCCCGATGATGAGTTCGGCCAACGGCCAATCCGCCTCCGCCAGGTTCGAAGTGCGGACCTGTTCCAGCATGTCCTCCTGGAGGGACGTGGTGGAGGTCAGGCTCTCGAACATGAACTGCCGTTTCTCCTCGGCCTCCTCCGACTGCCGGACCGGGCCGTTGCTGGCCGAGAAGACGTCGCGCCACTGCTGGTCTTCCGCCACCAGCTTGTCGAACTCCGCCTGGAAATCGTCCTGCCGTTCGCTGCCTTCCTTCTCCGCCGGGGCTTCGGTCTGGTTGTCGACCTGCGTGTCGGCGGGAGGCTCGGCCAGGTCGAGAGTCGTTGCCGGGGTTTCCTCCGAAGAATCGTCGTTCTTTCGCTCCGTCTGGTCGGCGTCCTGAATCGGGATTTCCTCCAACAAGGGGTTCTGGGAGAGCTCCTGCTCCACCAGCGAACGCAGCTCAAGCGTCGCTGCCTGGAGCAACGCGAGCGACTGCTGAAGCTGCGGTGCAAGCACCTGCGACAGCGACATCCTCTGCGACAAATGC
>JAYUUX010000595.1:0-6231 GCA_043754645.1 Verrucomicrobiales bacterium
TCGCCGTAGTCCCGATCCGGCCACTTGACCTGCGTGAGATTGAGCGCGTTGAACCGGCTGTCCTTGAGCGACGCATATCCCGCGAACTGGGCCTGCGAGAAGAAGGTGCCGCCCTCCACCTTCAATCCTTCGAAGCTGGCAAACCCGGTCGGATGAGGGAAGCGCGCCCCGTCAAATCTCAGGTCGCCCGCGACACGGCTGTTCTTGAAGTCCAAGGCGCCCGCGAACAGCGTGTTGGTGAAGTAGACGGTGCTGCCGGCCTTCAGATTGTTGAAGGCCACGCTGCCGTTCTCATCGGCAAAGACCGCACCGCCCGCCTGCAGGACTCCCGTCACTTCCAGCTGCTCGAAGTTCGCGCCCTGGTTGAACACGGCCCTCTGGAGGTTGAACCCGCGGGCGACCTTCATTTCCGAGAAATTGGCCGGGCCGTTGAAGACGGTTTCGACGAACGAGAAGCCGTCGGCAAAAACGCTTCTGGAGAAATTGACGCCGCGGTCGAAGCGGCAGCGCACCAGCTGGGTGTCGCGCGCGATCTCCGCGTTCCTCAGGTCGACCAACTCGCGGACGACGGCTCCTTCTATCAACACCCCGTTCCGGTGGATGAGACAATCCTTGCGGCTTCCGGTGAGGAGTTCCTCCAGGAAAACGCCGCGAATCACCCGTGCTTCGTCGTCGGGGAAGGCGGTGGTCAGATTCGCCAGTTTGCCGGCGGCAACCTGGTCGATGAGAAACTTCTCCGCGACAGTCGGTGCGCTGGCGGTAGCCGGCTCACCCGCCGCCGCGACGATAGCCACGGGGGACAACAGGGCCGCCATCATCAGCATCAAGGCCGTGGATAATGATGGGAAGTGACGAGACAGCATACGGGTCAGGTGATCCGGGTGGCCGATTCTTCACGCTCGGCATATAGATCATCACTGATCGCCAATCGGCCCAGACCGAACCTACACGATTCAGGCAGTTGCGTCAGAATTATCCGGCCAGCCGTTTGCTCAACGGAACTAAGACTGGAACGAATCGGGCAGTCGCATCACGCGCAGATGCCCTTGATGATCCGGCCGTGGATGTCGGTCAGGCGGAAGTCGCGGCCCTGGTAACGGACCGTGAGCCGTTTGTGGTCGATGCCGCACAGCGAGAGCATCGTCGCGTGGAGATCATGCACGTCCATGTCCTGGCCGTCGGAGATGTAGCTGTAGCCCAGTTCATCCGTGCTGCCCCAGGTCGTGCCCGGCTTGATGCCGCCGCCGGCCATCCAGATGGAGAAGGCCTTGATATGGTGATCCCGGCCCGAACCCTGGCCCATCGGCGTGCGGCCGAATTCGCCGCCCCAGATGACCAGCGTGTCTTCCAGCAATCCGCGCTGGGCCAGATCGTTCACCAAGGCGGCGCTGCATTGGTCGACGTCCTTGGCCGCGATGGGGAAATCCTTGTCGAGGTTGCCGTGATGGTCCCAGGCGCGGTGGTAGAGCTGGATGAAACGGACACCGCGTTCCGCGAGGCGCCGCGCCATCAGGCAATTCGAGGCGAACGAGCCGTCGCCGGCTTCCTTGATGCCATACGCTTCGAGGGTCTCCTTCGACTCCTTGGTGAAGTCCGTCAGGTCGGGGACGGAACTCTGCATCTTGAAAGCGAGTTCGTATTGGGCGATCCGCGTCTGGATCTCGGGGTCGAGCTTCTCGTCGGCGAGGATGCCGTTGAGGCGGTTGATCTCCTCGACGATCTGCCGCTGCGTGCTCTGGCAGACACCCTCGGGATTGCCGACGTAATGGACGGCCTCGCCCTTCGACTGGAGTTGGATGCCTTGATACTTGCTCGGGAGATAGCCGGAGGACCATTGCCGCGCCGACACCGGCTGTGCGCCGGATTTGCCCTGGGAAGTGAGGACGACGAAGCCGGGCAGATTGTCCGTCTCGGCGCCCAGTCCGTAGAGCAGCCATGACCCCATCGACGGCCGGCCTTTGATGATCGAGCCGCTGTTCATGAAGGCATGGGCCGGATCGTGGTTGATCTGCTCCGTGTGCATCGACCGCACGATGCACATCCGGTCGGCCAACGTGGCGATGTGCGGAAAGTGGTTCGAAATCTCCTGGCCGGATTGTCCGTGCTTCTTGAACTCGACCGACGGTCCACGTGCCTTCAGCGGGGTGTTCTGGAGCTGGGCCAGTTGCTGGCCTTTGGTCATCGAATCCGGGAACGGTTTCCCGTCCAGTTCCTTCAGCTTGGGTTTCCAGTCGAAGGCCTCCAGGTGCGACGGCCCTCCCGCCATGCAAAGATGGATCACGCGTCGGGCCTTCTGCGGGAAGTGCAGCGGCTGAATTGCGCCGGGTATTCCCCGCTGCGTGGCGGCGGCCGCGAAGAGCTTCGGCGAGAACAACGATGCCAGCGCCAAGCCGCCGAGCCCGTAGGCGGACCGGGTGAGGAACGAGCGCCGGTTGATGTCGTTGGCGAATCGGTCGAAGGGGGTGTTCATGGAGCAATGACCAATGACTAAGGCCTAATGACTAGGTGTTGTTTTCTGAGGTTCGGAGGGTGGCGCAGAAGATGAGATGAAGCTCGCGGGCTTCGCGCCAAAGAATACGGGGGTCGTCTTTCAGTTGAGGCTCAGATGCGACCACCATTCGAAGGTGGAACCTGGCTTCACGGGATTCCTTCCGCGAATATCCGATCTTCTGTCTGAACTCTTTCTTGGAACTGGCGTCATCCGCCTCGCAATAGTTCGCGCCCACGCTGATCGCAGCACCGACCAGTTGGCTGATGATCCGCCGGTTGACCGAGGTCTCGGGAATTCTCTTGGCGAACCGGATGACCGACTCCCCAAACCGCGCTGTCCGCTCCTCCAGATCGTAGATCCTCGGCTCTGCGGAAGACGACGAATCATCCTTCAGATGGATGGCCGTTGCAGAGAGCGCGGACGCGCCCTCCCAGAACTCGATCTCCTCAAGCTCCGCAAGCACCCGCTCGCCCGCCATGTCCGCCGAGTCAGTCATTAGGCCTTAGTCCTTCGTCATTGCCTCAGTATCGCGTGATCGTTTCGTGGAGATTGAGGATGACGCGGGCCACGCTGGTCCATGACGCATGTTCAATGGCGTTCAGCTTCAGGTTCGGTGGTGTCAGGCCGGTCTTCAGAAGTTTCGTCGCGTCGTCGGGTGCGGCATCGAACGCTTTGCGTTGATCGGCGAGAAGCTTGAGCAGCGAGGCGCGTTCAGCGGGTTTGATCGAGCGGAGCAGAACAGTTTGGAAGGCCAGATCCAGCCGGGCTTCATCGGATTTGGACTTCTGGTTGGTCAGAAGCTTTTCGGCAAACACCTTCGCCGCTTCCACGAACGAAGGATCGTTTAGAAGCGTCAGCGCCTGCTGGGGCGTGTTGGAGACGAGGCGATCGACGGCGCATTCCTCGCGGGACGGCGCGTCGAAGTTGGCCAGCATCGGATGGAGGAAGGTCCGCTGCCAATGGGAGTAGAGCCCCCGGCGATACTGGCGTTCGTCGCGGCTCGCGTAGTAGTCCCGGTCGGGGAATTGGATGTTCACGTAGTAGCCGCCTGGCTGGTAGGGGAACGCGCTGGGACCGCCGACTTCCGGGTCGAGCAAGCCTGCGACGAAGAGGGCGTTGGCGCGGACGAACTCCGCTTCGAGCCGCCGCGGGTTTTGCCGGGCCAGAAGGCGGTTGTTCGGGTCGATGTCGCGCAGTTCTGGACGCCCCTTGCTGTCCTGCTGATAGGCGGTCGATGTGACCAGAAGCCGCACCATGTGCTTCACGTTCCATCCGCTGTCCGTGAACTCAGCTGCGAGCCAATCCATGAGTTCTGGGTGGGTCGGCGGTTCGCCCTGGGCACCGAGTTCCTCGGGCTGGTTGGAGATCCCGTTTCCGAAGAACTGCTTCCACAGGCGATTCATGTAGGCCCGCGAGGTCAGCGGATTGTCCCGCGAGGTCAGCCACCGCCCGAGGTCGACGCGGCTCAACCGTCCGTCGGCCGGTTGCTTCGGGCCGGCGAGGAAATGCGGCGTGGCGGGCTTCAGGATCGGCTGGGATTCATCCTGCCAATTGCCACGAGGGAGGACGCGGGTGGGAAACAGGTTGGTCGTTACCGCGGTGACGAGCGTGGGAGAAGTCCCGCCGTGCAGGGAACGGACCTCGGCCAACAGCGCTTTCGCGCGTTCATACGAGGCCGGGTCGTTTGCGGTTCCGAGCAGGTAGGCGGCAGCGAGCGCAGCTCTTGTCGTCCCGCGTCCAAGTCCCGATGAACCGAGTGCTTTGGCCAATGCCGGATCGGCACCTGATCGCATCAGATCGAGCGAAGCCAGCGGTGTGGTGCTGACGCGGAAACGCCCGATGTCGTCGGACTCTACGGTCACGGACAGGAGGTCGCCTTCCTCCGCTTCAGGCGGCCCATCGACGAGGTAGATCGCGGTCTGGGTGCCTTTGGAAGTGTGGGCTGGGATTTTCCAGGTTCCTTTCACGTCGGTCACCTCGAAGCCGTTCGAGTAGGCTGCAATCCGGGATGACGCCTGTGCGTCCGCGAACTTCAACTTCCGTTCCTTGCCGTCCTTCGCCTTCAGGGTCGCGCTGAGCCGGACCTCACCGAACGCTTTTCCTTCGAGGAGAGTCGAGTCCTTGTGATCCGGATGCGGAAGAAGTTCCAGCCGCAGAGCGGCGATGCGGCTCTTCTGAAGTCCAAAGGAAGCCACGAATTTCTCGACCGCAGCGAGTTTCCCACCCACGAGCAGGGAACCATCGGCGAGCAGCGAGACCTTGGCCTTCGAGTTTGTGACGGAGAGCTTCACGGTCGGAGCCAACGCGATTTGCCAGCCGTCCTGCCAACGTTCGGTGAACGCCGCCGTTTCCTTGCGCCACTGGTCGAACGCCGCGCGGTTGGTCGACGAGGGAACGCCGGCCAGAAGCTGGTCCAGTTGCCGACGCAGGCGGATTTCGCGGCGTTGCAGGTAGGCGTTGGTGACGACGAGTTCCGGCGGGAACGGGTGGTCGTTGCTCCAGCCCTTGAGCTCGGGGTTCGGGGTGTAGTTGTAGTCGTTGTAGACGCCCCATTGCTTCACGTCGTCGAAGAACGCGGCCATCGTGTAGAAGTCGGCCTGGGAGAACGGATCGAACTTGTGGTCGTGACATTCCGCGCACGCCAGCGTCGAACCAAGCCAAGCGGTCGACACGGTCCGCACACGGTCGCCCGCATACTTCGTCAGGTATTCCCTCGGCTGGGCGCCGCCTTCGCGGGTCATCATGTTGAGGCGGTTGAATCCGCTCGCCGTGCGTTGTTCGGGCGTCGCGTTCGGCAGGAGATCGCCGGCGATCTGTTCCAGCGTGAACTGGTCGAAGGGTTTGTTCCGGTTGAAGGAATCGATCACGTAGTCGCGGTAGGGGAAGACGTTCTGGTTCTGGTCGCCGTGGTAGCCGACCGTATCGGCGAACCGGACCGCATCGAGCCAGGGAACGGCCATGCGTTCGCCGAAATGCGGCGAGGCCATCAGGCGATCGACCTGTCTCTCGTAGGCCTTCGACGAGGAGTCCTTGAGGAAGGACTCCATCTCGGACGGCGTCGGAGGAAGGCCCGTCAGATCAAGCGAAAGGCGGCGGAGCAGCGTGCGGCGATCGGCGGCGGGCGAAGGCGCGATTTTCGCGGCATCGAGCCGACTCAGGAGAAAACGATCGATCGGCGTGGCCGGCCATCTGGCATTCGCGACCGCAGGAACGGCGGGACGAACGACGGGCGCGTAGGACCAGTGCGGCTCATACGCGGCCCCTGCCGCGATCCATCGCCTCAACAGCTCCCGTTGCGGTGCGGTCACGGTCTTGTGCGTTTCCGGCGGGGGCATGACTTCCTCGGCATCGGTGCTGACAAGGCGGGCGAGAAGCTCTGAATTCGCCGGGTCGCCCGGGACGAAGGCCTTCTTGGCGAGCGCTTCCTCGCGGACATCGAGGCGCATCTTGCCCTTCCGGTTCTTCGGGTCCGGGCCGTGGCATTGGAAGCAGTTGTCCGAAAGGATCGGACGGATGTCGCGGTTGAACAGGATCTCGTCGGCTCGGCCTTGCAGGGAAGTCGTCCACAAGGCGACGCAGATCGCCAAAGCGAACCCGGACTTTGGCTTCAGGAGGGACATTGCTGGTAGATTCTCACTCATCCGCCTCCTCGGACAAGTTCAACGGCGGATTTCTTCAGGCCAATTCCGCCAACGGCAACCAAGCTTGACCAATAACTTGACTGATACTTGAATAAAAAT
>JAYUUX010000596.1:0-6344 GCA_043754645.1 Verrucomicrobiales bacterium
TGCGGAAGAAGGCGAGCGTCAGGGCGCTCACATCCGGCGACACAAACGGCAGGTCGCGGTCGTTGAAGGCGCGCTTCGCCGGTGAGGCGATCGCGGGAACTGCGGCGATCGCAATCGGCGCGGCCGGCCTGACCCGGGCCGTGGCGCGGCCATACGCGCGTCGCGCCTGGCCAAAGGCGACGAGGAGTCCGGCGCCGCCGACCAGGGCAAAGACCGCGGTCGTCCCGAGGGCCGGCAAGGGCGAGCCTTCCGCGATATTGAGCGCTGAAAGGCCAACCCAGCCCGGCGGGATGTAGCGGTGCACCTCGCGGACCCGACCCAGCAGGATGGCCTCATACTCCGCGCCGCTTCGCGGCTTGCTTGCCTCCTGCTGCGCGGTCTCCGTCATTTTTTTTCGGGACCAGGGGTTGTTCAGGAGCATGTTTGGGAGCTGGCCAAGCAGCATCATGCCGACCGTCAGTCCGACGATGATCGAACGCTTCCGCCGGGGATTGCTCATCAGGACTCCCAGCCATCCCCGCAACGCATACGTCCACGCCGACACCGCGAACACGAGACCACCCACGGGTAGGACCAGGAGGAGCCAGAGCGGTCCGTCCCGGAGCAGTCCCAGGGTCAGTCCCGCAGTGCCGACAAGCAGGATGACAATGGTCGGGGCCACGAGCGACGCCACGTAGTTCATCGTGAAGAGCTGCGGCATCGAGACCGGCAGGTGCATCAGCTTGCCGATGTCGATGACCTCCGAGCGCTGCAGCTCCGTCATCAGGCCGATCAGCCAAAAGAAGATGAAGAGCCCGATCGCGATGTCCGCGACGACGAAGTAGATGACCGGCCGCGCCTGGCCCAATCCAAACCATCCCAACGCGGCGCCTCCGACAAACACTCCGACCACCAGCATCACCGCCATGGCCAGTAGGATGATGGAAAGAACCTTTCCGAAGCCGGAACTCTTCCGCCACCGGTTCGCCCACAGCCGCCAACGCAGCCACAGCAGCGAGAGGAACTGCTCCCGGTTCACGCGGCGCCTTCCAGCCAGTTCAGCTTCTGCGTCTCGACGTTATCCGATCCGACGAGCGCGATGAAGCGGTCCTCCAGCGAACCGCCCGCCGACCGCAGGTTCTCCATCGAATCCTGGAAGACCAGTTTCCCCTTCACGATGATGCCGACCTGCGTGCAGAGCCGCTCCACGATCTCCATCACGTGCGAGGTGAGGAAGACGGTCGAACCGTGGTCGACGAAACGTTTGAGCACGTCCTTGATCTGCCGCGAGGCGACGGCGTCCACGCCCTCGAACGGTTCGTCGAGGAAGAGCAGCTCCGGCTTCGGCAACAGCGCGGCCGCCAGCGAGAGTTTCTTCTTCATGCCGTGGGAATATTCGACGGTGAGTTTCGTCTCGGCCCCCGCGAGGTCCATGACGTCCAGCAGCTCCTGCGACCGTTGCCGCACCACATCCGCGGGAACTCCATACATCCGGCCAATGAACGTCAGGTATTCGCGCGCGGTGAGGTTCTCGAAGAGCGCGAGATTCTCCGGCACGACGCCGATGCGGCGCTTTACCTCGCGCGCGGCCTTCGGATCCGCCAAGTCCACGCCGAGCAACCGCATCGATCCGCCCGACGATGCCAGCAGGCCTGTGAGCATCTTGATCGTGGTGGATTTGCCCGCGCCGTTCGGTCCGAGGAATCCGTAGAACTGCCCGGGCTTCACGCGGACGTCGATCGAGTCGACAGCTACAAACTGGTCGAAGACTCGGGAGAGTTGGTGGGTTTCGATGGCGAATTCCATGGGCGAAGAACGCGTGAAGTGGACATCGCCCGGACCGCTTTGGCCATGGGATTCATGAGATGGACGCCAGGCGGGTTGGATGTTGGGCGTTCGATGCTGGTTGTTGGATGTTTCCATGGGGCGAACCCCGAACATTCAACATCCAACTCCCAACCTCGAAGGCGCGTCTGGTTGTCAGCCAACTGGCGCAGTTCTCAGGAGCACTGCGGTTACGGAGGCTTGAGCCTCCCGTCACTTCTCCACGACGAAAGCGACGTCCAGTTTGGCGTCGCCCCGGTCGTCGAGGGCGTTCTCCCCGACGCTGTAGACCACGTAGCCCTTGCCGTTCCGGATGTAGATGAGCGGCTGGCCGGTGAAGGGATCGGCCGGAACGGCGGCGAGATGCTTCGGCACCAACTCGCCCAGCGAGGCGGGCAGCGCGCCGCCGGAATCGAGGCGGAAGCGTTCGAGGGCGAGGGCGGTCCGGAATGTTCGAGTCCCGGCAAGCCTCCGGAGATCTCTCGCGACCGCGTTCACGAAAATGGGGAGCAAGCGCTGGCTGAACAGATACCGCTCGGTTCCAAGTCGTGAGGTTGCATGCCACACGGCATTGCTCATCGCAGCCATTCGCCGGTCAGGAGGCACCGCCGAAGCGGCGCAGAATGCCGAAAAGCTTCGCACCAGATGAAGTTCGTCCGCGGCATCATTGGCAGTGGCAATGTAGGTGAGGAACCGGGCGCGTTCTGCAATCTCATCGGGTTCCCACCATCGCGTGGACGGATCTGGTTGCGGAAAGACATTTGTCCTGTAGGCCGCCAGGGTCGCCTTTGGTTTGAAGACACCCAAACCGAATGCCATTTCCCCGCGAAGCATTCTTCGAACTCGGACTCCGTCGTCATCTTCAGTAAGCGCTCCATCCAGATGAAAGAGATCCTCGTGAGACAGGCCCCCTTTCTGTAAAAGCCATGTGGCTTGGAATTGAAGCAGCGAGTGGCACCCCCACCAAATATGCAGAGCGAAAAGACTAGGTTCATCCTTGATTGAATCGGCCAGTCTAAAAGCCGAGCCCCACGTTTCGGCTGCGGCGCTGAAGTCACCATCGATGGCATGCAATCCGGCTTCGACCAATAGAAGGCGCACACCGATCAGAAGCGGCGTGTGGTCCGCCAAAAAGAAGCGTGATCGGTTCGAGACGGCAGTAGGAAAGCGAAACGAACCGTTGGTCGCCGCATAATGCAGCATCATCAGGCCTGGTTGATGGGCGGCGAGAAGTTTACGGATGCGATCCCGGTCCTCGGCCGGCACGCGAACTTTCCTCAACGACGCAAATGCTTCAGAAACCGGATCTGAACCGCTCTCATTTATGCTGCGGGCCGCAGACCGATCCTTGATTAATGTCAGACCCTTCGTCACCGCCAAAGCCCCGTTCTCCGCATCCGGCACCTTGGGATACCACGCGTCCAGTTCCTCCAGCGTGACCGGTTCGCCGCGCGCGCGGATGGCGGCGAGTTCGCGGGCGATCTCTTTTTCAAACCCATGGCGCCGGATCTTCACGGCGACGATTCCAGCGACGAAGGGTAGCAGCAGTGCGATGACGATCCAGTGCCAACGCTTCAGGCGGAATCGACGGCGGGGTTCGGCTGGCTCCCTCATGCTGGAAATGGTGGATCGTCATCGTTCCCACGGCAAGGCAAGCGGCCTCGGAGAGGCCGAATGCGCACAGCCACCGGTGAACCCTCGGTCATCGGATCATGGAGGAGTTCGACCCCGACGGGGTCGGGCTGCTTCAAGGTCGGGCAGTGCATCTTGGCTGCCCATGAAGCTCGCGTCTTGGAACCAAATGATACGGACGCATCACGACGTCCGCCGGTGTGGGTATCCCGGTCAGCAAGGGGCAGGCTGGAAGCCCGCCCTACCTTCAATGGCATCGTTCGACCGCGTTCGCCTGTCTGACTGGTTGGATTTCCGGTTGCCTTCGTTGCGGGAGACGTGGTTCCTGTCCGAAGCATGATCCCCGCAGCCAGCACCATCTCTCCCCGTGCCCGCTACATGACCATTGCCGCCGCGTTCCTCGGCTGGATGTTCGACGGGATGGAGATGGGCATCTTCCCGCTCGTGGCCCGGCCTGCGCTCCAGCAGATGCAGGCTACGGCCGGAATCGCGGACGAGAAGTTCGTCCAATCGTGGATGGGCATCGTGACCGCGCTCTTCCTGCTCGGCGCAGCGGCAGGCGGACTGGTCTTCGGCTGGCTCGGCGACCGCATCGGCCGGGTGAAGGCGATGACGTGGAGCATTCTCGCCTACTCGATCTTCACGGGGCTGTGCTACTTCGCGACGGCTCCTTGGCATTTGGCGGCGCTGCGCTTCATCGCCGCGCTGGGCATGGGCGGCGAATGGGCCCTCGGTGTGGCGCTGGTGATGGAGACATGGCCTTCGGACAAACGCCCGCTCATGGCCGGTTTGATCGGCGCGGCGGCGAACCTCGGCTACTGCCTCATCGCGATGATCGGGATCTACTTCCCGATCACCAACGACTCGTGGCGCTGGGTCATGCTGGTCGGCGCGGCCCCGGCCCTGTTGACGTTTCTCATACGGCTCTTCGTGCCCGAGTCGGAGGCGTGGAAGGCTTCGGTGAAGAAGTCGGGCAAGTCCTCGGCCATGGAAGTGTTCTCGCCCGCCTTGCGGAAAACGACGCTCCTGGCGATCGCCTTCGCCTCGGTGGCGCTGATCGTGACCTGGGGGATCGTGCAGTGGATCCCGCTCTGGGCGGATCAGATGACCGGGGGCAAGCAGCCGGCGGTCAAGGCCTGGAGCCAGTTCTGGCAGTCGTCCGGCGCGGCTATCGGCTGCATGATCGCGGCGTTGGTCGGCGGGGCCGTCGGACGGCGGATCACCTATTTCTTCCTCTGCCTCGCGGCGCTCGGCGTCTGCCAGTGGCTCTTCCGCGGGTTCAGCGAAGTGACCACCGGCTTCTTTGTGGCGGTCTTCCTCACGGGGCTGACCACGGCGTCGTTCTACGGCTGGCTGCCGCTGTATCTGCCGGAGATTTTCCCCACGCGCGTGCGGGCCACGGGGCAGGGGCTGGCCTTCAACTCCGGCCGCATCCTCGCCGCCGCCGGCGCATGGCAGATGCCGGCGTTGATGGCGTTCTTCAAGGAGAAGTTCCCCGGCGTGAACAGCTACGCCGCCGCCGGTGAGACGATCGCCTTCGTCTACGTCGTCGGAATGATCCTGATCTGGTTCGCGCCGGAGACGAAGGGGCGGGCGTTGCCCGAATAGGCATCCGGCATCGCCCCTCACTTCTAGTCTCGCGCATTGATTCCCATCCCCGGAGTCCCTTAACTCGGCCCGCCCATGAGCAAACAGAAAGCCTACGCCGCGGCCGGCGTCGACATCGACCTCGGCAACAAAGTCAAAAGCACGCTGCCTGCGATGCTCGCCTCCACCCACCGTCGCGAAGTCCTCGGCAAGGTCGGCGGCTTCGGCGGTCTCTTCGCCCTCGACGTGAAGAAGCACAGGCAGCCCATCCTCGTCAGCTCCGTCGACGGCGTCGGCACCAAGCTCAAGATCGCCTTCGCCATGGACCGCCACGACACCATCGGCGAGGACCTGGTGAACCACTGCGTGAACGACATCGCGGTGCTCGGCGCGGAACCGCTCTTCTTCCTCGACTACCTCGGCACCGGCAAGCTGGAGCCCCACGTCTTCAAGGAGATCATCAAGGGCTTCGTCCGCGGCTGCGCGAAGAACAACTGCGCGCTCATCGGCGGCGAGACCGCCCAGATGCCCGGTTTCTACCAGGCCGGCGAATACGACGTGAGCGGCACCATCGTCGGCGTCGTGGACAAGACCCGGATGCTCAACGGCCAGAAGACCGTCAAACGCGGCGACGTCGTCATCGGCATCGAATCGAGCGGCCTCCACACCAACGGCTATTCCCTCGGCCGGAAGATTTTCTTCGACCAGTTGAAGCTGAAGCCCACCAGCAAGGTGGCGGAACTCGGCACCACCATCGGCGAGGCGCTGCTCGCGACCCACGTCACCTATGGCCCGCTCGTGCAGAAGCTGGTGAAGAAGTTCAACGTGGCCGGCAAGCCCGACGCCGTGAAATCCTTCGCCCATATCACCGGCGGCGGTTTCGTCGACAACATCCCGCGCGTGCTTCCGGCGAAGCTCGACGCCGTCGTCTACAAGGGCACGTGGGAGATGCTGCCCATCTTCCAGATCATCCGCGAGAAGGGCGGCGTGGACGAAGCCGAGCTGTATCAGGTCTTCAACATGGGCATCGGCATGGTGGCCATCGTCACGCAGGACGAAACCGAGGCCGTGCTGAAGCTTATCCGGGCCGAGAAGCACAAGGCCTGGATCATCGGCGAGATCACGAAGGGCAATGGCGAGTGCCGGGTGGAGTAGGGCAGTCGTCCACGGGTCATCATCGGATCAGCGGGGGCCATCACCCCGGCTTCTACCTTTCCAACGGTGTAGCGGGACGCAGGCATCCGTGGAACTCTGGCCGCCCCGATGAAAACTCAGGACTCCATGGTTCCGCCGACCGCCACTTCTATCGGATTCCTGCGCAC